>NZ_JBHXKE010000193.1:0-19441 GCF_042722765.1 Kitasatospora sp. NPDC058406 | reverse complement strand
CAGCCGATGTCGGCGGTGCACCAGTAGACGTCGGACTCCGGCTTGAGGTCGAAGACGGCGTGGTGGGTGTAGCTGGCCTGGGTGAGGTAGCCGCCCGAGGTGTGCAGGATGCCCTTGGGCTTACCGGTGGTGCCCGAGGTGTAGAGGATGAAGAGCGGGTGCTCGGCGTCGTGCGCCTCGGGGGTGTGCTCGGTGGACTGGCGGGCGGTGATCTCGTGCCACCAGACGTCGCGGCCCTCGGTCCAGGAGACGTCCTGGCCGGTGCGGCGGATCACCAGGACGTGCTCGACGCCGTCGACCTTGGTCAGCGCCTCGTCGATGGCGGGCTTGAGCGCGGACGGCTTGCCGCGCCGGTAGCCGCCGTCGGCGGTGATGACCAGCTTGGCCTGGGCGTCCTGGATCCGGGAGGCGACGGCGTCGGCCGAGAAGCCGCCGAAGACCACCGAGTGGGTGGCGCCGATCCGGGCGCAGGCCAGGATCGCGACGACCGCCTCGGCGATCATCGGCAGGTAGATCGCCACCCGGTCGCCCTTGGCGACGCCGAGTTCCAGCAGGGCGTTGGCGGCCTGTGAGACCTCGTCCTTGAGCTGGGCGTAGGTGATGGAGCGGCTGTCGCCGGGCTCGCCCTCGAAGTGGATGGCGACGCGGTCGCCGTTGCCCGCCTCGACGTGGCGGTCGACGCAGTTGTAGGCCACGTTGAGCTTGCCGTCGGCGAACCACTTGGCGAACGGCGGGTTGGACCAGTCGAGTGTCTCGGTGGGCTCGACGGCCCAGGTGAGGCGGCGGGCCTGCTCGGCCCAGAAACCGAGGCGGTCCTCGGAGGCCTGAGCGTACGCGGCCGCGGTGACGTTGGCGGCTGCGGCGAGCTCTGCCGGCGGGGCGAAGCGCCGTTCCTCCTTGAGCAGGTTGGCCAGGCTCTCGTTGCTCATCATGAACTCCAGGTACGTGGTCGGTCGGGGCGGCCGGGCCTCCCCCGTGCATGTTGTCGATCACCGGGCCGCCAGGGCCCGACCCCGCTTGAGAGGCACCGCCCTGGCGGTGCCTCGGGATGGCACCCTCGTCCCCGCCGCCCGGCGTGCCGGGCGGGGCGGGTGCGCCAAAGCGGCCGTCCGGCCATCGCGTGGACCGTGGCCCGCCGGGAGTCATCTGGCTGTGCGACTTCCGGGCCCGACATCCGGCGGTTGCCGTCAGGGCTCGGAGCCCGACTCTCGCGGCCGGGAGCGCTCGTGCGGCGGCCTCGCCCTCGCGACCTTCGCCCGGTCCCGTGCTCCCCCGAAGGAGAACAAAGGACCGGGCGAAAGCTGCTTCCGGTTCCGGCGGACACCGCTACAGGTCATCACGTCCGGGCGGCTCGTCCGGAACGAGTGAGTGAGGATCGGGCTAGTGGGCGCCCAGGCCGGTGAGTGAGCGGACCTCCAGTTCGGCGTACTTGGCGGGGTCCGCCTTCTCCTTGGAGAGCAGGGTGGCGATGGCGCCGGCGAGGAAGCCGATCGGGATGGAGACCAGGCCGGGGTTCTCCAGCGGGAACCAGTGGAAGTCGGAGTGCGGGAGCAGGGAGGTGGGCTTGCCGGAGACGACGGTGGAGAAGACCACGAGCAGGACGGAGCTGATCAGGCCGGCGTAGGCCGAGGCGACCGCCCCGGCGGTGTTGAAACGCTTCCAGAACAGTGAATAGAGGAGGGTGGGCAGGTTGGCGGAGGCGGCGACCGCGAAGGCCAGGGCGACCAGGGCGGCGGTGTTCAGCTTGCCGGCGAAGAGCGACAGGACGATCGCGACGGCGCCGATCCCGACGGCGGCCCACTTCGCCGAGCGGACCTCCTCCTTCTCGCTCGCCCTGCCGCGACGGATGACGTTGGCGTACAGGTCATGGGCGAAGGAGGCGGAGGAGGCGAGGGTGAGTCCGGCGACCACGGCGAGGATGGTGGCGAAGGCCACCGCGGAGATGACGGCGAGCAGGATCGCGCCGCCGGTGGAGCCGGCCCCACCCCCCAGGTACTCGGCGAGCAGCGGCGCGGCGGTGTTGCCGGCGGCGTTGGAGGCCTTGATGGTCTTCGGGCCGAGCAGGGCGGCGGCGCCGAAGCCCAGCACCAGGGTCATCAGGTAGAAGCCGCCGATGATGCCGATCGCCCAGAGCACGGACTTGCGGGCGACCCGGGCGGTGGGCACGGTGTAGAAGCGGACCAGGATGTGCGGCAGGCCGGCGGTGCCGAGCACCAGGGCGATGCCCAGGCTGAGGAAGTCCAGTTTGCTGGTGCCGGTGGCGCCGTACTTCAGGCCGGGTTCGAGGAAGGCGGAGCCCTTGCCGCCGGCGTCGGCGGCGGCGCCGAGCATGCTGGAGAGGTTGAAGTGGTACTTGGCCAGGACCAGCACCGTCATCAGGCCGGCGCCCGCGATCAGTAGCACGGCCTTGACGATCTGCACCCAGGTGGTGCCCTTCATGCCGCCGATCACCACGTAGACCACCATCAGCGCGCCGACCGCGACGATGGTCCAGCGCTTGGCGGACTCACCGCTCACCCCGAGCAGCAGGGCCACCAGGGAGCCGGCGCCGACCATCTGGGCGAGCAGGTAGAAGATCGACACCACGATGGTGGAGATGCCGGCGGCGGTGCGCACCGGTCGCTGGCGCATCCGGAAGGCCAGGACGTCGGCCATGGTGAAGCGGCCGGAGTTGCGTAGCGGTTCGGCGATCAGCAGCAGGGCGACCAGCCAGGCGACCAGGAAGCCGATCGAGTAGAGGAAGCCGTCGTAGCCGTAGAGGGCGATGGCGCCGGCGATGCCGAGGAAGGACGCGGCGGACATGTAGTCGCCGGAGATGGCCAGGCCGTTCTGGAAGCCGGTGAAGCCGCGGCCGCCGGCGTAGAAGTCGGAGGCGCCCTTGGTCTGGCGTCCGGCCCATACGGTGATGCCGAGGGTGGCCAGGACGAAGATCCCGAACAGTCCGATGGTCAGGCCGCGGTGCTCGGTGGCGGAGCCGGCGGCCAGCAGGACGGTGGTCATGAGGCGGCCCTCCCGGGCTCGGTGGGCGCCCCGGGCGTGCGGCCGTCGCGGATGGCGGCGGCACGCGGGTCGAGGCGGCGGCCGGCGTAGCGGGCGTACCACGCCGCGATGGTGAAGGTGCTTGCGAACTGGAGCAGGCCCAGCGCCAGGGCGACGTTGACGTGTCCGAACAGCGTGATCGCCATGAAGCCGGCGGCGTAGTTGGAGAGCAGGACGTAGAGCAGGTACCAGAGCAGGAAGCCTGCGGTCACCGGGAACGCGAAGCCCCGGAACGAACCGCGCAGCCGGCGGAACTCCTCGGTACCTTCGATGTGTTCCAGCCGGTCGGGGGCCGCCCGACCGGCGAGCGAAGAAGTTCCACGGGATGCCTCCTGAGGTCAGCGGGTGGGTGGGGGGAACGGGGGTCGAAAGGGCCGGACCGTCCGTGCGCATCAGTACTGCCAGGGCCTGCCCGCCGGTGGCTACTGCGACCATCGTCCGCACCCCCGCCCGGCGGCGGATTCGTTTCTGCAGCGCATCCCACCCCGGACGAACGTGCGACGAAAGACATCCCGGCCGGACGTGCGGCGAACGGTCGTCTTGTGCGCCCAGCGGTGCGCCGAACGGTCGACCCGACACCAGCCCGCGTCCCCTCCCCGCCGCCGGCACTACCCGCCCTCACCTCGCGCATCACGGCCCCCGAGCCCACAGAAGGCCCTCCTCGACCCGCTCGACCACCCCCCGTCCCCGCCCACGCGAGGCCCGGCGCCGGCTCGCCGGGCCGTACCGGTCCCCCGAAGCCTTCGAATCGCAGCCACCAGCACTGTGCGCACACGCAATGACGAGGCCCCGGGTCGGCCGGAGCCTCCGCCCGCACCGCCATGGCGGTCCCCGGCCGCCGCGCACGCCTTGGGGCCTTCCTGCACTGGTCCCTGACCTGTAGTCAGGGATTCGCCCTTCCGGCTACCGCCCGTTCTGCGGCGTTCCGTTCCGGCCGCCCGCCCTGCTTCGGCTCCTGGGCGGCTTCCGTCCGGGGCCGCTCGCCCCCGCCCATAACCGCACACTGCGTGGTCGGCTGCCCGCCGGGAATGCCCGCTCGCCGGATGCGGGGCGATCGTGGTCACGAGGCGATCTCGGCGTCCCGCCCCCTTGACGATTGTCCCGAACGAGGAGTGTTATATGCCTCATCGCGTTCGGGCATGTCGTTCCTGAGCGCGTTCGTTGAATCGCCCCGAGCGTCGGTCGGCCCAAATCAATTCGCTCGGAACGTCATTGACGTCACGTCATCGCTTCTGCGCTCCGCGTCATCGAGGCCTTCCACATCAGGGCGGGCCCCTGACCGGCCGGCGTCTCGGCCGGCCCCGGACATCCGTGCAGCCGTGACAGACGGCTGTCCGTGAAGGTGTCCGGGGCGCAGTAGCCCGACCGATCTTGCCGGCGCACCCGCCACCAGGTCGTTCCCGGCGCCATCCTCGGCAGGCCGATGACAGCGCCTCCATCGAACAAACTCTCACTCCCCCAGGTGACCATCATGGACAGAGTCCACCGCGCGACCTCAAACCCCCGCCCACCCGCCCGCGACACCGACTCCAGCCCTGCCAGTACGGCGGATGCCTCGTCCCCGTACCCGAAGAAGCCCTCCACCTCTCTTCTCGGCCGCCTCGGTGTGACGTTCGTGGCGGCGCTGACTGCTCTGGCGACCTCTGTCGCCCTGGCTCCCCCACCAGCCTCCGGCGCGACGACCACCACCGTCAACGACCCTGCCTACGCTCCATACGACCTCGCGGTCGACGCCCCCGTGCTGATCGTGCTGGGGCAGAGCAACGCCGTCGGCTGGTCGACTTCGATCACCGACTCCGCCGACCTGGCCCAATGCAACTCCTTCGCCCATGTCAAGGGCTTGAAGACCGCCCAGAACCGGGTGGTCGGGGCACTCAATGCGACGTGGACGCCGTACACCTGCGCCGGATCCAACCTGGGCTCGGACCGCACCACTAGCTACAACGCCTACAACACCGCAACGGTTACCGCGCTGCGATGGGAGCGGGCGATCCAGGCCGGCGCCAGCCTCCCCGACCTGAACGTGATCCATGTGGCCTGGGGCTCCCAGGGCGTACAGAGATTCGACTGGCCGAGCGACCGCTGGTGGCCGGACCGTAACCCGAGCGACGTCGAGAGTCTCTACCAGTTCACTCTGAACACGATCTCCAACGGCCTCCGGGCACTGCAGGAGGCCGGCAAGCGGCCCCGGATCATCGGCATGCACTGGAACCAGTGGGAGGCCGAGGCGTCGCAAAAGACGACGGTCAGCACCAGCCGTGTCCAGCAGGCGTTCCTCAACGTCTTGGAACCGCTCCGGACCGTCACCGGAGCCGGCACGTCGACCCCGATCTTCCTGTACCGTCCGCGCACAACCAATTACGACGAAACGGAGACGCAGCACGTCACCGAAGCGCTGACAGGACTCGCCAACCGGCCCGCACCCAACCCCTATACACTGATCGACCCCGCGCTCGCCACCACGGCGACCGGCACCCCGCTCTACGACCCCTCCGTCGTGAAGAACTACGGGATCTTCAATGGGGACGGCGTTCATTACACCCGCGCCGTGCACGAGTGGTTCGCCGACCAGCAGTGGAAGAGCGTCTTCACCAACGGTCGCTATGGCGCACCGGTGGCCAAGCAGGTCAATGTAGCTATAGGACGGCCCGCCACGCAGTCCTCCACCATCGCGCCCGCAGCCAAAGCTGTCGACGGGAACACCAACGGCGTGTACGCGGTCGGCTCCGTCACTCACACCGACTTGGATGCCAACGCTTGGTGGCAGACCGATCTCGGCGCGTCCACCCCGATCAACACCATCAAGATCAACTCGCGCAACGACGGCACCGACGGCTATCGCGGGCGCAGCGCCAACGCCTCGGTGTTCGTCTCCGCAACGGACATGACCGGACGTAGCTACGCCGACCTGCACAGCGACCCCACCGTCTGGCGGTACGACATCCCGGGCACCCCGCCCGCGCAGATGACCATCCCGGTCGCCACCCAGGGGAGATACGTCCGCGTCCAACTCCCAGGTACCAACTACCTCTCGCTGGCGGAGGTTTCCGTCTACACCCTCCGGAATTGACCACCACCTATCGAGTTATCCGCCCCGGCGATCGCGCCGGGGCGGATAACCGGTACCTCACCCGACCGGATCGTCTGCCACAGTTCGGCCTGAAGGGCCTCCACCCGCTGCCGAGCGGCGCGCTCATGTTCCTCCAACAGACCCATCACCGACCGCATCCGGAGCCTCCACCGCAGAGACGACCCAACCCCCTGTCTCTGCCACCGAAACACCGCCTCTATCTCTGACCAGCAAAACGAACCCGCCATTCTCGGAGTGACTGTGAGGATGATCTGGTGCCGCTTCGAGCGGTGGCCTGACTCGCGGAAAGACTGGCCCTGGTGCCCTTCTGTTGATCTGTCGGCCACCGCCCGGAGCGGCACCAGCTGCCGCCGGGCAGGGGACGTGTCCCGATAGGGGCCTTCGCGACAGGCACGATCACGGTTTTGACCTCCCCGGCCCGGCGACGGCCACCGGTTCCGAGGCGATCAGGAGACGGGCGACCTTGCTCAGCATCACGCATCACGCAGCCCGCAGCCCGCAGCCCGCAGCCCGCAGCCCAGCGTCACACCAGGGCCGATCCCGGCGAGGAGATCCTCCTCGCCGTCGACACCCACAAGGACTTCCACGCGGCGGCCGTCGTCACCGTCCTCGGCGCCGCCCTGGACGGACGCACTTTCCCGGCCACCACCGAGGGCTATCGCCAACTCGTCGCCTGGGCGCGCTCGTTCGGTACTCTGCGTCGGGCCGGGGTGGAGTGCACCGGCTCCTACGGCGCCGCGCTCGCCCGTCTCCTGCGCGACGAGGGCATCGAGGTGACAGAGGTCAACCAGCCCGACAAAGCAGCGCGTCGACGCCGAAGCGGCGGCCCGCGCAGTGCTGTCCGGTCGCCCCACCGCAACCGCGAAGACGAGCGACGGTCCGGTTGAAGCACTGCGACTGCTCAAGCTCGCGAAAGGGTCTGCGATCAAGTCCCGGACTCAGGCCATCAACCAGCTCAAGAGCGTTCTGGTCTCGGCGGACGCCGCCCTGCGCGAGGCGCTGGCCGGGCTGAGCAACCCGCACCTGTTCAAGCGGTGTGCCGAGCTGGACGACTCCCAGGAAGACGGGCCGGCGGGCACTGCCCGACAGGTGCTGAAGCTCCTGGCCGGCCGCATCCAGGACCTGACCGGGGAGATCGACAGCCTCAACAAGCGGATAGCCGCGGGCGTCGAAGCACATTTCCCCGGCCTGCTCGACACCCAGGGTGTTGGCCCCGACAGCGCCGCTACCCTGCTGATCTCGGCCGGTGACAACCCCGACCGTCTCAGCAGCGAGGCATCCTTCGCCGCCCTGTGCGGGACCAGCCCCGTCGAAGCGTCCTCCGGCAAGACCCAACGACGGCGACCCAACCGTGGAGGCGACCGACAGGCCAACGCTGCACTCTACCGGATCGTCCTCAGCCGCCTGCGCTGGGACGATCGCACCCAGGACTACCTGCGGCGACGCCTCGCCGAGGGCAAGAGCCGCCGGGAGATCATCAGGTGCCTGAAGCGGTACGTCACACGGGAAATCTACCGACTCATCGCCGCCGTCAGGACTCCCATGGGCCACGCAGCTCCTGCAGGAATCGCGAGTTGACATCCATAGGGGCATCAACGGCTTCTGAGTAGGGTCGGGGACTGGCGCGGTGGCTGTGGCTCCGTTTCCAGTCCCCGCCGCTTCAAACCGTGCATGCAGTTCTCCCGCACACGGCTTTCCGACATCGTTCACCGGCTGGCGTGCGCCGTCGCCCCGCGTACGTTCCCGGTCAGGCGGTAGACCCCGAGCCGAGTGATCCCCCCATAGGTGTAACGGGTGGTTGAAGCTCCACCCTGCGGCTGGACACTCTCCGTCTACGCCGCGAGGGTGTGACCTTGCAGGTGCCGCTGGCGGATCTCGAGGGGCGTGGCGACGACCGCACCAACGCGATCGCGTCCCGCTTGAACTCCGTCGTGTACCGCTTACTCATGTTGTTCTTGGTTCCCACCTGAAACTGGTTCCTCCGGGCTCACATGTCCCAGTGTCCAGGTGTCCAGCCGCAAGGTGGAACTTCAAGGAGCCCGGCTGTGTCCCAGCGGCCTCGCCACGAGTACACCGCAGGCTTTCCTCGTGGCCTCCCACGCCCGCTCTTGAATACGGTCGTGGAAGTTCCCGCCGACCCGCAGGTCGACGAGACGCACCGCGCCCGGCCCGGATCCACCAGGTTCGAGCCGGTGTCGGGGGTGAAGGACGCAGTAACGCCGGTACCTCACGTACTCCTCTTCGTCTTGCCCAGCGGGCAGGTACACGGCACACTCCCCTGGGGAGACCATCTGGTCCGAGAAGTCCTTGCCCGGGACCGGCTCCCCGGATCGCTGGGCACGGACAGATCGCGGTCAGGGGGTGATGTCGAACCCGTCGACGGTGGCGCTGGTCCCGTCGCGCTTGACGACCTTGATGGTGTGGCTGCCTGGGGTGAGCCCGTTCGCGGTGTAGATGCTCTGCTGAGCGCTGAGGGTGGCGGCGTAGGTGTTGACGAGGCCCTTGGAGACGTCGTCGATGAAGATCTCGACGTTGCCCTGGTCGGGTGCCTTCTCACCGATCAGCGTCACGCCCGTCCCCTGGAAGGTGAGGAGCGCGTAGCTCCCGTTCTCGGGTGTGGTGTGGATGTTGTCGTCGCGGTCGCCCATGCCCCGGAAGCCGAATGCGGTCCAGATGCCGCGGTACTCGATCCTCCTGTCGTCGTTGTCCACTTTGGTGGCCGGGGAAGCATGCTCCTGGGTGGTACCGGCTGCGGAGATGATGGCCAGGGCGGCAGCGGGCCACGCGCCCCTGTAGACGATGGTGGCCGGTTCGATCGTGCTGTTGGTGGCGTTGTTTTCAGCGGTGCTGACGCTGGAGTAGGTGTCGTGAATGTCGATGTCGTGGATGGTGGGCGTCCACAGGCGGGTCCACCGGGTACCGTTCGCGTAGCGAACCACGTTCTCGTACACGTCCCAGTAGGAGCTGCCCTCGTCGATGTAGAGGTCCTTGTTGGCCGCTACGCCAGTGCCGTGGTTGTAGCCGCTCACGACGTTGCCGGCCATGACGGACCTGCTGGTCCCTCCCGCACCCTGGCCGCCGAGGACGTAGATCGGGCCGCCGTCTACAAGCAGGCCCATCACGTCGTGGACGTAGTTGTTGAGGATCTTGTTGCGCCCCGAGTAGATGGTGCCCTGGGTGCACGGCGTCGAGGCGGTCGGCCGGGGAACACCCTTATACTTATTGGGGTTGGCGTCCATCGCATTGATGGTCTCGGCAGCCTGCATGGCACAGTCCGAGGCGTAGCCCCAGCCCCAGCCGAGGGAGATGCCGGAGTAGGGGGTGTGGCCGACATCGTTGTTCGAGATCTCGATGTCGCGGCCGTGGCCGACCCAGATGCCGACAGATCCGGCGAAGTTCCGGCCGGGGTGCTCGACCCGGTTCTGGGAGACCGTGTTGCCGCTCGTCATGAGGGCGGTGTCGGCGAGGTAGTAGTCGTCGACCTCGCCGACGGCCACGCCGTTGCTGCCGGGGTGGTGGATCCAGTTTCCGGTGGCGGTGGAGTTCTGCGTCCCGTCCGCTAGGTCGAGGGCCGAGCCGCCGAGGTTGGCGAACTCGTTGCCGGTGAACGCGATGTTCTTGCCGCGGTGCACCTGGACTGCGGCGGGAACCCTGACGTTCAAGTGGGTGTCCGGGTCCCAGATGACGCCTCCTTGGCCATCGATGAAGCCCCTGGTGTTGGGCTGGGTCCATGTGGTGTTGGCGAAGGTGATGCCCTGGAAGGTGATGTCGTGCACGGGCTGGATGGCCTTGGGGATTGCGGTGAAGGCGTCGACGCGCACGGTGCCGGCGCTCTGGTTGACCACCTTGACCGTGTGGGTGTCCTCGGCGAGTCCTCTGGCGGAGAAGAGGACCTGTTGGGCGAGCCGGGCCGTGCCGCGGTTGGAGACGGTCGTGGGGGTGCCTCCGTCGATGGAGACGGCGAGGTTGCCGCCGTCCACCATCTTCTCGCCCAGGACGTCGATCCCGACGCCGGTGAAGGTGTAGCTGAACGAGGCGCCCACCTGCTGGGTCTTGAGTGCGTCATGGTTCAGGTCCCCGAAGGGCTTGCCCTTGGCCTGCCCTGCCGGCGGGTCGGGCGGGGTGTCGCTGGCGAGCGTCACGGTCCCGGTGGTGGAGGTGTTCGACAGCGTGGCGTTCACCGGGGCCAGGTGTCCCGGGGTGCCGGACAGGTTCACCAACTGCTCGGCCGCGCCAACCTGGACGTCAGCGGTGGCCAGGTTCTCGCCGCCACGCGGCTTGTAGTAGAGGTACCCGCCCGAGGCGTCGATGTAGAACTCACCGGGCTGGTCGATGAACTGGTAGGCGTTCTCCAGCCAGCTGACGTTGCTCAGCGTCGGCGCGCCGGAACCGTTCAACGGGTAGCCGGGGAACGGCCGGACCTGGTTGGCCGAGCAGGCCGCGTTCGACTTGATGCGTACCTCAGCGCTGGTACCGCCCGGCTGGAACGGCGACACAGTGGTTGCAGTGGCCGGAATGGTGACCGTGGTCGGGGTGATGCTCTCCAGCGGGCAGCGCAACTGCTTCCAGTAGTAGTTGTCGACGACCTCCACCCGCTCAGGGCTGGGGATCTGCGTGAAGTCGATTCCGCTGAGGGTGGCGTTCCCCTCGGCCGTGTAGTGCACGCTGGTCCACGCGAGGCCGGGGGCCAACGGCCACACACTGTCGCTGAAGGAGGCTGTCCGGGCGCGCTGGGCCGGAACTCCGTTGATGGACACGTCGCGGCTGTTCCTGGCCGCGGCGTTCAGGGTGCCCGCCGGCAGGGTCGCGCGCCAGATCCCCTTGGCGGAGTCGAACACCGAGAAGCCGGTGACCTTCTGGCCACCGCTGAACACCGGCTTCTCCCCCGGCGCGGCCGTGTAGACTACCTGGTGGCCGTTGGTTCCGGAGTCCCGCACGTCCAGGGTGAGCGGCTCGCTCAGCGTGTAAACCCCGCCGCGCAGCAGGACGCGGATGTCGCCCGACATCGAGCCCGCCACCGCCCGGACCTTGTCCCGCGCCGCCGTCAGGGCGCACGGGGCACTGCTCGAACAGGTGGTTCCGGTGCCCGTGGGCGACGCGTAGAAGTCCGTCGTGCCCGCAGCTACCGCCGATACGGTCATACCGGTGCCAACCAGGCTGCCCACCAGCAGCCCGGCGGCCGGTACGACCATCCGTCTCTTTCTCATGTCTCTCCTCGGGTTGATGACCAACGCCCGCCACACGGGCGCTCGGCCTCCGGGTCGGTCCACCGGATGGCGCCACTGCGCGAATCGGTCTGCGCGCTTCCCGCACACACATCCGATGTCTAGGTAGGTCGGTACTGTATCGGCAATGCGACTGATGAGATAGACGTTAAGCGGAACGGCTTCTACTGTTTCGATCGGATGTCCGCCCCGCCGAGAAGGCGAGGCCCCGACGGGGCATGGCGAGAGCCGCGGGGGCGCCACACGAGCAGACACCGTGCGCCAAATGCCGCACTACCGGCTCGCATACAGCTCCCTGGACACTATCCAGGGAGGGGAATCGCTTCCCCGGGGGGAGAGTTCCCGCTCGCCCGCGGACGGGCTCGGCGGCCGGCGTCACCTCTCACTCCGTGAGTTCGTGATGTTCCCCTGCGATGCGAGCCGGATTATTCATCGGATGACTTTGCTTCGTCCCGAGCTATCCGGGGCCCGCAAAGCTATTGGAGGGCGCGCCGGTTGGCCCACAGGGTGGGATCATCGACGTTGTCCCGGACAACGAGGGGCGCGGGCAGTTGGTCCTCCAGGCCGTTGGGCAGGGCGACAATCATCGAGCCGTGGTCCGTCGGGCCCGGGCTGAAATGACGGCCGACCGCACCCTCCCGTGCGTAGTACAGCGCGTACTTGGCATAGAGGTCTGCAGGCTGGGAGACCGTCGCGTCGACCTCGCCGGAGCGGATCGCGTCGAGTTCCTGCGGTGTTCCGTCGTTCGAGACGATGGCGATGTGGCCGGCCTGGCCAGCCGGCCTGAGGAGGCCCTTCTCGCGCAGGACTGCCAGCGTGGGCTCCAGGAAGACGCCGCCGGCCTGGAGGTAGAGGCCGTTCACATTCGCTTCCCGCGCGAGCGCGGCACGTAGTTCCCGCTCGGCGATGTCCGCCCTCCACTCCGTGGCCAGCACGATGACCTTGATCCCCGGGAACTCGGTCCGCATGCAGTGCGCGAAGGCCTCCGATCGCTCGAAGCCGTTGATCGACTCCAGGCTGCCCTGCAGCTCGACGACCTTCCCCTTTCCCGCGAGTTGCGCGCCCAGGCGCTTACAGGCCTTTAGCCCGTACGCGCGGTTGTCTGCCCGTACGACCATGAACACGGTGCCGCTCTCGGGCCGGGCGTCGACGCTGACCACGGTGGCTCCCCTGGCGAACAGCGTGTCCAGGGTGAGGTCGAGGTGCTGGGTCTGTTGCGGCGACATGATCAGCGCTTTCGTTCCGCCGCGCTCGAAGGCCTCCAGGTTGGCGGCCAGTCTCCCGTCGTCGCCCTGCGAGGTGGTCGTGGCGGCGACCCGCACCCCGGTCCTGGCCTGCTCCTCGGCGAGGTAGCCCGCGTACGCGCGCCAGAAATCCGTGTCGGTGCGCGGGAGGTCTATGCCGATGGCGGGCTCTGTCGGGCCGTCCTGGCGTGCGCGCTCACAACCCGCTGCGCACCCGGCGAGCAGGACGGCCGCCAGTCCGGCCGCGACGAGTCTGAATCTGTAGGGCTCCATCCGGGTCATCACCTGAGCCATTCATCCGATGTACTGGGGGATTCATGACCGGACCATACGAGAGGGGTCACGCGATAGCAAGGCATCCAACAGGCACTATGACAGAGTCCACCTCAGGGCCGACCGGTAAGCTCCATGGATTTTCATCCGATGAATCCGGCATCCGAGGCCCATGCATGCGCGCCCTCCCCGTGGCCCGACCGCGGGGAGGGTACACACGACCAACCGCTACCCCAGCGGCGGCAGGACGGATTCACCCGAGCCCAGGGTGCCGCGGAGCCAGTCCTCGACCCCGGCGATGTGGACGGTCGCCCAGGCGGACGCGAGGCCGGGCCGGCGGGCGGCGATCGCGTCGAGGATGGCGCGATGCTGCTGGAGGGTGCGTTCGACCGCGCCCTCCTCGGTGACGCCCCGCCAGATCCGGGCGCGGGTGGTCGGGCCCGAGAGTCCCTCGATCAGCGAGCAGAGCACGAGGTTGCCCGCTCCTGCGGCGATCCGCTGGTGGAACTCCAAGTCGTTGGCAATCAGTTCGTCCAGGTCCGGGTCGTCGCCGAGTCGCTCGAGGATGCGGCGCAGGTCGTCGATCTCGGCGTCCGGCATCCGGCGGGCGGCCATCGCGGTGGCGGCCGGTTCCAGGATCCGCCGCACCTCCAGGAACTGCAGCACGGTGTCGTCCTGGTGGAACTCCACGACGAAGCCCAGTGCGTCCAGGAGCAGGCTCGGCTCCAGACTGGTCACATAGGTGCCGTCGCCTTGGCGGACGTCGAGCACCCGGATGAGGGAGAGGGCCTTGACCGCCTCGCGCAGGGAGCTGCGTGACAGGCCCAGCCGTTCGGCGAGGTCCGCCTCCTTCGGGAGCCTCGCCCCCGGACGCAGCTCGCCGCTGACAATCATGGCCTTGATCCTGTCGATCGCCTCGTCGGTTACCGGCATGCGTATCCACTCCCCTGTGGCTCGGACATCTGATGTATTCAGTATGACCTTGGCCCGTGACTCCTCAGCAGCGGGTGTGCCGGTCCGCTCCGGGAAACGTGCTCTGACCTCGGTGTGGGCGGAGGACTCACGACGCCCACGGTCCGGCGGCAGCCGGGGTGCGGCGGCCTGACGCTCTGGCAGTCGAAGGCGGTGAGGGCTAGGGATCGGACCTATGGTCCGGGATCATGGGGAGGGAAGACCGTCACCGGTGCGGCGGCCACCCAGCCGCCGCACCGGTGACGGTGGCGGTCGGCTACTCCTGCTTCTCGCCGGAGGCGAAGCGGGAAACGATGAGCGCGAGGATGATGATGGCGCCGTTGAGGAACTGGTTCCACAGCGGGGGCACACCGGCCAGGGTCATGACGTTGACCACGAGCTGGAGGGTGAGGACGCCGGTGAGGGCGCCGAAGAGGGTGCCGCGCCCTCCGTTGAGGCTGACGCCGCCGATGACGGTGGCGGCGAAGACCTGGAAGATCCAGCCGCTGCCCTGGTCGGCGGAGACGGAGCCGTAGTGGCCGGTGAACAGAATGCCGGCGAAGGCCGCCAACGCGCTGCCGGTGATCAGGACGGCCCAGGTGATCCGGTCGACCCTGATGCCAGCCGCGCGGGCAGCCTCCGCGTTGCCGCCGATGGCGTAGAGCGCGCGGCCGTGCCGCAGCCATGCCAGGGCGGCGCCGCCGGCCAGGAACAGTGCGGCGCAGATCCAGATGGCGGCGGGGGCGCCGAGCCAGGAGGCCCTTCCGAGGTAGGTGAAGGAGGAGGGGAGGTTCACGATGGACTGGCCCTGGGAGATCGCGATCTGCAGGCCGCGCAGCAGGGTGAGGGCGCCGAGGGTGACGATGAAGCCGTTGAGGCGCAGTTTGAGGATCAGGAATCCGTTGGCGGCGCCGATCAGGGCTCCGACCAGCAGGCAGAGGGGGACGGCGGCCCAGCCGGGGAAGAGGCCCAGGCCGTTGAACCGGTCGCCGTGGGTGGGGAGGACCAGCCAGACGGCGATCACCGGGGCGACCCCGATGGTGGACTCCAGTGAGAGGTCCATCCGTCCGGCGATCAGGATGAGGGCCTCGGCCAGCACCAGCAGACTGAGTTCGGTGGCCTGCTGTCCGACGCCGAGCAGGTTGTCCGAGGTCAGAAAGGCGGGGGAGACGATGAAGCCGATGACGCCGAGGACCAGGAGGGCCGGTAGCAGTGACAGGTCCCGGTAGCGGGCAAGGTCCAGGCCGGGCCGGGTGGCCGGAGGGGCGGCCTTCGCGGCCACGGCGGAGCGGGAGTTCAGTTCAGTCACGGGGGACATGGCTTTCCTTCGTGTCAGTGCCGGCCACGCCCTCCATGGCGGCGACCAGTTGTTCGTCACTCCAGCCGCGGGGGAACTCCGCGACGACCCGGCCGTGGAACATCGCCACCACCCGGTCGCAGACCCGCAGGTCGTCCAACTCGTCCGAGACGATCAGAGCCGTCCTACCGTCGTCTGCCACCTCGCGTACCGTGCCCAGCAGGGACTCCTTGGACTTGATGTCCACACCGTTGGTGGGCCGGACGGCCACCAGCACGTGGGGGCGGGTGGCCAGCGCGCGGGCGATGACCACCTTCTGCTGGTTGCCGCCCGAAAGCCCGTCCACCGGCGCGCCAGGCCCCGGGGTCTTGATGTCCAGGTCTGCGATCATCCGCTCGGCGAAGGCCCTGATCCGGGTGGGGAGGACGGTGCCGAACGGGCCGAGCTGGTCGGACACGGTGAGGGTGGCGTTCTCGGCCACACTGCGGTTGGGGACCAGGCCCTGGATGTGGCGGTCTTCGGGCACGAAGCCGATGCCGGCCGCCAGGGCGGCGGGAACCCTGCCGGTGCGCACCGGCCGGCCAGCGACGGTGATCCGGCCCGCGGTGGGGCGGTGCAGGCCGGCGATGCTCTCGCCGACCTGTACGTTGCCGCTGGCGGCGGCGCCGGCCAGGCCGACCACCTCTCCGGCCCGGACTCTCAGGCAGACGTCCTCGTAAGCCCCGGCCAGGGTGAGGCGGTCTACTTCGAGCAGGTCCGGCGCGTCGGGAGCTGGCCCCACGGGGGACCTGGTCTCGGCGGCGGTGGTACGGCTCTCGCCGGTCATGGCCTCGACCAGGGCGTGGTGTCCGAGGCTGGCGACGGGGGTGGTGGTGATGTGCCGGGCGTCGCGGTAGACGGTGACGGTGGTACAGAGGTCGTAGACCTCCTGGAGGTGGTGCGAGATGAACAGGAACGCGACACCCTGGGTCTGGAGTTCGCGCAGCTTGCCGAACAGCCGCTCGATCCCGCGCGCGTCGAGCTTGGCAGTCGGTTCGTCGAGGATGATGAACCGGGCGCCGAAGGACAGGGCCCGGGCGATCTCGACGAACTGCCGCTGTTCGACCGTGAGCCGGTCGGCCCTGGCGGCGGGGTCGACATCCACGCCGTACCCGGCCAGCAGGTCCGTTGCCCGGGTGCGCAGGCGCCGCCAGCCGATCGGGCGCAGCGCCCGGTCGCTCTGCCGGTCCAGGAAGAGGTTCTCGGCCACGGTGAGACAGCCGATGACGGTTGAGCGCTGGTAGACGCAGGCGACCCGGGTGCGCCAGGCGTCGGTGTCGCCCGGGGCGGGGGCCGCCTCGCCGTTGAAGCGCAAGGTCCCGGTATCGGGGTTCTGCAGGCCGGTGAGGATGGAGACGAGGGTGGACTTGCCCGCGCCGTTTCGGCCGACGAGGGCGTGCGACTCGCCGGGGGCAACCGTCAGGTGAGCGTCGGCGAGGGCTACGGTGGCGCCGAATCGTTTGCTGATCCCGTGCGCCTCGACAACCGGGACCGCCGGGCGGCTGTCCGCCATGGTGAGGACTCCTTTCCGCTGGGGATCGCGGCGGCCGGTGCGGCCGCCGCCCGCAGGTTCACTTGCCGACGTTGTTGCCCCACAGGCTCGTGTCGTCGACGTTGTCCTTGGTCACCAGGGGGGCCGGGAGCTGGTCCTCGAGGCCGTTGGGAAGTTCGATGATCGTGGAGTCGTGGTCGGTGGGGCCGGGCTTGAAGGTCTTGCCCTGGGCGGCGGCGTTCGCGTAGGAGAGGGCGTACTTGGCGTAGAGGTCGGCGGGCTGGGAGACGGTCGCGTCGATCTGACCCTTTCGGATGGCGTCGAACTCCTGCGGGATGCCGTCGTTGGAGACGATCGCGATGTGGCCGGCCTCGCCGACGGGCTTGAGGAGGCCCTTCTGCTGGAGCAGGGCGAGGGTGGGCTGCAGGAAGACGCCGCCGGCCTGCATGTAGATGCCGCCCAGGTCGGGGTGGGCGGCCAGGGTGGACTGGAGCTTGGCGGAGGCGACGTCGCCCTTCCAGTCGGTGGCCAGCTCGATCACCTGGATCCCGGGGAAGCTGGACTTCATACAGGCGGCGAAGGCCTCGGAGCGGTCGCGTCCGTTGATGGAGTCCAGGGCGCCCTGGAGCTCGGCGACCGTACCCTTGCCCGCGAGTTGCTTGCCGAGGAATTCGCAGGCCTTGGTGCCGTAGGCCTTGTTGTCGGCGCGCACCACCATGTACACCTGGCCCTTGTCGGGGCGGGTGTCGACGCTGACCACGGGGACCTTCTTGGCGGCGAGCTGGTCGAGGGTCGAGGCGATCGCGCCGGTGTCCTGGGGGGCCATGACGACGGCCTTGGCGCCGGTGTTCTGGAAGACCTGGACGTTGGCGACCAGCTTGGTGACGTCGTTCTGCGAGTTGCTGACCGGCAGGGCGTTCAGGCCCTGGGCTGCCACGCCCTGCTTCAGGTACTGGGCGTAGGAGTTCCAGAAGTCCGAGTCGGCGCGCGGGAGATCGATGCCGATGGCCGGCTTGGCCGTGCCCTCGGCGGACGGCGTCGCTTCGCTGCCGCGGTTGCAGGCGCTGCCGAGCCCGGCCAGCAGGAGTACGACAGCTGCGGTGGCAGCGGTGCGGGAGGTACGGGTGTTCATGGTGCGGGTCTCCTTGGCTGAGCTGGCCGGGCCACGACAGGTGGCCTCGGGGGATCCGGATGCCCGCGCTGCGGGCGGGAGACGGCGTCGGGGCGTTGCGGGTGAGCGGCGCCGGTGGCCCGGCCCTCATCCCGGGAACCGGCGCCGCCGGTCGTCGCGGTGCCAGTGTCAGGGCGGACCTGGACCGCGCCGGCGGGGCCGAGGCCCCGATGTACCGAGAGCCTGCGGTGATCCAGATTGATTCATCGGATGGCTTTCGGTGGAGAGGACTTTAGGAGTAGGTCAGCAACGTGACAAGGGACGCGCTTCGACGAATCCCAACCGTAACCTCGGCACCAGCGAGGATCTTCGGAATCACGGTTCTTGGGATGGGAATTATCCCATTTATGCCGTTTGCTCCTCACGCGGCGCACACAGGTCCTTGCGCTCGCCAGGGACCGACCCTATGGTCAGGCCTCTAGCAATTCATCAGATGTATCGAGGTCGTGGGCATCCAAGGCCCCGCCTCTGGAGGGGGTTCCCGCCGTGCAGTTTCTCCGTTTTGGTCCCGTCGGCGACGAGACACCCGCGGTCCGGGCCGCGGCCGGCCGCACGTTCGACCTGCGTGGTCTGACGCCGGACATCGACGCCGGATTCCTGGCCGGCGACGGCATCGCTCGGGTCCGCCGCGCGCTTGCCGAGGGATCGCTGCCCGAGATCGATGCGACGGGCCTGCGAGTCGGGGCGCCGATCGCCCGCCCGGGCAAGATCATCTGCATCGGCCTCAACTACAGCGACCACGCTGAGGAGACTGGTGCCCCGATTCCTGACCGCCCGGTGGTGTTCATGAAAGACCCGGCCACCGTGGTCGGACCCTACGACGAGGTGCTGATCCCAAGGACGTCGGTACGGACGGACTGGGAGGTGGAGCTGGCGGTGGTGATCGGCCGCCGCGCCCGGTACCTCACGGACGACGTGCAGTCCACCGGCACGATCGCCGGATACACCATCAGCAACGACATCTCCGAGCGGGAGTTCCAGCTGGACTTCTCCTCACAATGGGACCTGGGCAAGTCCTGTGAGACCTTCAACCCGCTCGGTCCCTGGCTGGTCCCCGCCGACGAGATCCCCGACCCGCAGGCCCTCGGCATGCGGCTGTCCGTCAACGGCAAACTCCGCCAGGACGGCAGCACCAAGAACATGATCTTCGGCATCCCGTACCTGATCCGCTACCTCAGCCAGTACCTGGTGCTCAATCCCGGGGATGTGATCAACACAGGCACCCCGGCCGGCGTCGCCCTCGGCCTGCCCGACACCCCCTACCTGCGCCCCGGCGACACCGTCGAGCTCTCCATCGACGGCCTCGGCCTGCAACGCCAGACCTTCGCCCAGGCCTGACTCCCCTCCTCCTCTCCCCCGAAGGAACCGACCGTGCCCCGGCTGATACCGCGGATCACCGCCGTCGACACCTACGACATCCGCTTCCCCACCTCGCGCGACCTCGACGGCTCGGACGCGATGAACCCCGACCCCGACTACTCCGCCGCCTACCTCGTCCTGCGCACGGACGCCGGCGACGGGCTCGAAGGCCACGGCTTCACCTTCACCATCGGCCGCGGCAACGAGGTCCAGGTCGCGGCGCTCGACGCGCTGCGCCACCACGTGGTCGGCCGACCCGT
>NZ_JBHXKE010000192.1:0-19550 GCF_042722765.1 Kitasatospora sp. NPDC058406 | reverse complement strand
GGGTGGGGCCGGGTCGGTCAGCCGGACGCCGGCACCGGCGCGCCGGCTCCGCCCGGCGGGCCGCCGTAGACCTCGATCTCGTGGAGCGAGTAGCCCCAGCCGGTGCCGCGCGCGGTGCCGTACATCCGGAGGTAGCGGCCGGAGCCGGTCAGGCCGGTGAGGTCCTGGACGCCGCCGGTGCCGGCGGTGGTGGTGTGGACGGTGCGCCAGGTGGTGCCGTCGTCGGACAGCTGGATCCGGAAGGCCCTGCCGTAGGCGGTCTCCCAGCGCAGTACGACCCGGTTGACCGTCTGTGTCGAGCCGAGGTCGACCTGCAGCCACTGCGGGTCGCCGTAGGTGCTCGACCAGCGGGTGCCGCCGTCGCCGTCGGTGGCGTGGGCGGCGGGGAAGTCGGCGGTCTCGGTGCTGGAGGCGGTGGTCGGGCGGTTGCGGGCCAGGTTGCCGGGTCCGCCGGTGCCGGGCCAGGCGGGGTTGTGGCCGACGGCGGCGGCGATCGGGACGAACGACGCGTAGGTGGCCGTCAACTTGGCTGATCCCCAAATCTGTTGGGCGAGTCCGCGGAGCGGGTACATGATGCCGGCGGCGATCTGGTCCTCGGTCTCGGCGTTGGGGTTGTCGCACCAGACGTGGATCAGTGAGCCGGGGTTCCTGGTCGGGTCGGCGAGGGTCCGGCCGCCCTGGAAGAGGTCGGGCGTCCAGGTTTCGTACATCCACCTGGTGTCGGGCTTGGCGCCGCCGAGCACGTAGTAGGTCGGGGTCCAGGACTCGTTGGCGACCCGGTGTCCGGCGGCGGCCAGCTGTTGGGGGGTGAGGCCGTAGTCGTACCAGTACTCGACCAGGATGTCGGGGTGGGGGGCGATGGTGCCGTCGCCGGCCTTGATGCCGTCGTTCCACATCCGGGTGGTCTTGCCGGCGGCCCGCACCAGGGCGTCGGCCCAGTTGACGAAGCCGTAGTAGGTGTCCTTGGCGGTCGCGTTCGCGCCGTAGTGGGCGCGGGCGTAGGCGAGCAGCTGGGGGTAGCGGCTGTAGTCGTCGACGTACTCGTCGGCGCCGATGTGCCAGTAGGGGGCGGGGAACAGCGGCAGGTACTCGTTGATCAGGTCCTTGATCAGCGTGTAGGCCTCGGGCTTCGAGAGGTCGATGAAGGCGGGGTCGGCCGTGCCGGAGCTGTTGCGCAGGGCGAGTTCGGGATGGGCGGCGAGGATGGGGTTCATGTGCCCGGGGGTGTCGATCTCGGGGACGACGGTGATGTGGTACTTCCGGCCGAGGGCGACCAGGTCGGCGATGTCCTGCTTGGAGTAGTGGTCGGCGGAGACGATCTCGGGGTGGGTGGAGCTCTCCAGGCGGAAGCCGTGGGTGTCCGACAGGTGGAAGTGAAAGTAGTTGAGCTTGAGGTAGGCCAGCTCCTTGATGTGCTGTTTCACCCAGTCGACGGTGAAGAACTTCCGGCCCTGGTCGATCATCAGCCCGCGTTCGGTCTTGGCCGGCCAGTCGACCGCCGTCCCGGCCGGCACGGTGGCCGACTGGTGGAGCAGTTGGAGGAGCGTCCGGGTGCCGTAGAACGCGCCGGTGGTGGTCCCGGCCCGGACGGTGACCGACGCGGCGACCGTCAGCCGGTAGCCCTCGGCGGGCAGGGCGTCGTCGCCGAGGGTGAGGGCGATGTCGCCCGTACCGGCGGTGCCGAGGACCACCGGGACGTGACGGCCCGCCAGCAGGCCGAGGTCGTCGGCGAAGGTGGCGGCGTCCTCGGCGAGTTGGGCGCCGTGGACGGGGTCGAGGACGATCCGGCTCGCGGTGGTCAAGGTGTACGAGCCGACGTCGGCCGTCCACTGGCGCAGCGCGGGCACGGTCTGCGGCGGCGCGGCGGTGCCGGTGGCGGTGCCGGTGGCCGGGGCGGCACTGTCGGCGGACGCCGAGCCGGGTAGGACGAGGGCCGCCGCGGTACAGATGGCCACGGTCAACAGCCTGAGCAGTCTCATGGGGAGCTCCGGAGGCAGGCGGGGGAGACCCGGGGGGCGGGGGAGCGGAGGTGTCGGGCGGGCCGGGGTGCCGATGGTGTCCCCGACAGTCCCGGCGTGTGCAGAGGGCAGGGACGAACTCGCACCAGTGCAACGCAGGTTCGGAGATCGAGTCAAGAGATGCTCGAAACTCGGCCAGATCGCGCATGATCGCGCAGATCTGTTGACGTGAGGTGGAACCTCGGGACCGAGGCCCGGCGTGCTGCCCCGCCGCGTGGCGCCCGGCCGCCGTCGTCAGCACCGGCACGACGTGGTTTGCCGCGGGCGCGCCCGGCGACCGCGCGCCGCCGGGACCGGGCCGGGAGATCCCCCGCGACCGCGGCCCGCGCGGTGGACCGGACCAAGGCCCGGGCCTTTCCGGCCAGCGGACGGCCGCGCGGGGACCTCGGGAGCGGACGGCCCGCGTCACAGCAGGCCGCCGCCCCCGCGTCACAGCAGTCCGCGGCGGCGGGCCTCGGCGACGACCTCGGTGCGGCTGCTGACGCCGAGCTTCGAGAACATGTGCACCAGATGCGACTTCACGGTCGCCTCGGCGATGGTCAGCGCACCGGCGATCTCGCGGTTGGTGTCGCCGCGGTCGAGGCGCTGGACGATCGCCGGTTCCCTCGCGGTCAGGGCGGCGGCGGGCTTTTGCATGTGGGCCGGCAGCCGCGAGGCGACCGGGGACGCGAGCACCGTCTCACCTGCGGCGGCCGAGCGGATCGCCTGCCGGAGGGTGTCCGGGTCGGCGTCCTTGAGCAGGTAGCCGGTCGCGCCCGCCTGGACGGCGCGCAGGATGTGGGCGTCGGTCTCGTACGTGGTCGGGATCAGCACGCGTGGGGGTTTCGGCAGCGCGCGGATCGTCTTCGTCGCGGACGAGAAGGCCGTGGCCGGTTCGGGTCGCGCCCGGCGCCCGCCCCGCGTCGGAAGTCTCTGGTTCGCCCGGTGACCGCACGGGGCCGCCGCGATCCCGCTACCGGCCCCGAACCGCACCCCGGCCTCCGGCCGAACCCGCTCACGGAACACCCGCCTCCCCGAAACCGCACCGGCGGCGCGCCGCGTCGGCCGCGCAGGTCACCGTGACCGGCCCGACCACGACCCGGACACGGTGTGCCCCGGCGCGAACCGCTTCCAGGGGAAGGAGTGCGGAGACGGCTTCGGAGCCCGGTGGGATGCACAATCGTGATCCGGGCGGTCGGGGGTCCCGGGAGTCACGGCCCCGGTCCGGTGGGTCGGGCGCCGTGGCGTGCGGCTCGGCCGCCCGCCGTCGGATCAGGTGATGTCGTCCAGGTGCGCCCCGTGTTCCGGGTGTTCCTGGCGGGGGAGGTGCACCTCGATGCTCGCGGCCGGCCGGGTGGAGGCCTCGACGGCCGCCACCTCCGCCACCGGCTGCACCGTCAGGTCGACGTCGGAGGCCTCGTCGGCGCCGAGCCCGTGGTCGGGGTTGCGCCGGGCCTTGCGCCGGTCGTTGACCGTCGCGATGCCGCAGGCGAGGAAGAAGAGGGCCCAGATCGGTGCGGCCAGTGCCAGCATGCTCAGCGGGTCGACGCTCGGGGTGGCGAACGCGGCGAAGACGGTGATGCCCAGTACCATCCCGCGCCACCAGCCGAGCAGCCGCTTGCCGGTGACGATGCCGGTCAGGTTGAGCATCACCAGCAGCAGCGGGAACTCGAAGGCCAGGCCGAAGACCAGGACCAGCCGGGTGGCGATGTCGAAGTAGTCGTCGGGCGGCAGGATCGGCGTGGTGTTGTCGGGGGTGAACGACATGAGCATCTGGACCGTCGTCGGCAGCAGCACCATCGCCAGGGCGGCTCCGGCCAGGAACAGCGGGGCGCCGCAGGCGACGAAGATCCGGGTGTACTTGCGTTCGTTCCTGTGCAGACCGGGCACGACGAAGGCCCAGATCTGGTAGAGCCAGACGGGGACGGTGGCCACCACGCCGGCGGTCAGGGCGACCTTGAGCATCCAGGTGAAGCCGGCCGTGAGGCCGATGGTCGAGACCTGCGCGCACTTCTCCTTCCCCGTGGCGATGATCTCCGGGGTGCAGCGGAGCGGCTGCAGCAGGAAGTCCTCGATCCTCTTGTGGAAGAACAGCGCCAGGACGGTGAACACGACGATCGCCAGGACCGACTTGGCCACGCGGTTGCGCAGCTCCCGCAGGTGGTCGGCGAGGGCCATCCGCCCCTCGGGGTCCTTGGACGCCTTGAGCGCCCCGGGTGTCCTCCGTACCTTGATCAGCTTGCTCAACCCGCACCTCGGCCGGTGTTCGGAGGCCCGCCGACCGGCGGGCCTCGGGTGGATCCGCGCCGAGGCGGGACGGGACAAGAGCTCGCGGCGCGGGCCGCGCTGGTGGCCCTACGACGCCGACGAAAAAACGGATTGCACCTCCTCTGCATCAGGACGGCGGGTGCGGGACCCGTGACGGGCGAGCCGGGCGGGCCGATTTCGTCCGACCGCGGAGCGGGCACGGTCGACCGCGGGAACGGCGGTCGGCGGGGCGGTCGGCAGGGCAGTCGGCTCGGGGCCGCTGATCCGCGGGTGACGGCCCGCAACCGTTCCGGCGGTCCGTGGAGGCCCCGCCGGTGCGCAAAGTCTGCGGGCTGTCCGACCCGTCCGTCAACGCTCCTTCCGTACCGATGTCAACCCGTTCGCTCGGCCGGGCCGGCACGGTCGGGGGGACCGTCCCGGCGGTCAGGATGCTTGCCACAGGGAGATGGTTGCGTAAACATGGGCGCGATGGCAGGCCCACTGCCGCGCCACGTCGAGCGGACAGTGACGGGGGCCGGCGACGACCCGGCGCTCGTGACCGCCCTGGTGGCCCGATCCGCACGGTCGAGAACCATGTCGCCCGCGGCCTGGTCGGGCTCCGGACCACCCGCGCCGAACTCGCCCGCCCTGCCTGACCCGATCCGAGCCGGGGCCGCGTGAGCGGGCCGGCCCGGACGGGTCGCCGGCCGGAGTGCCCGCAGTGCGTTCGGGCCCGTGCCGCGAAGGACTCGGGCCCGCCGGTGCCACATCCGCACCGACCGATCCCGAGGCCCGGCCGTCGGCCGGCATCGCGGACCGGGCGTCCTCCCCGAGCGGCCGTGCCCGAGTCGACCGAGGGGCGCGGCGCCCGGCCGACGCCGTTCGGGAGCGGGCGGCGGCCCGTGACGCCGCGCCGTCGATCCTCGCTATTGATGGGATCAATCGTCGGTCGATCTGAGCGGACCTGGCCCCTCGCCGTCGCGGAATGCCTTATTTGCAGCATGGTTCCACCGAGGCATTGACAGCTTCTTCAGCTGAGACCTATAAACATCCCATGTCTCCGCAGCGTGACACCTGCCGTATCCGCTAGGGGCGATCCCCTGCTCCGGGACCACCACGAGGAACCACCGATGAGACTCAGAAACGCCCTCTGCTCCACCGTCTCCGCGCTCTCCGCAGTCGCGCTGCTCGGCGCATGCGGCTCCGGAACCACCGCGTCGTCGGACCGGCCGCTGATCGGCGTGGACTACCCGCGTTCCGACACCGACTTCTGGAACTCGTACATCAAGTACACGCCCGGGTCCGCGGGGCAGTTAGGCCTGTCCCTGAAGACCACCAACTCCCAGGGCGACGTCGCCAAGCTCACCGCCAACGCCCAGACCTTCATCAGCCAGGGCGTCAAGGGCATCGCGATGGCCCCGCAGGACACCGCCGCCATCGCCCCGACGCTGGATCAGCTGGCCGCGAAGAAGATCCCCGTCGTGACCGTGGACACCCGCCCGGACAGCGGCAAGGTCTTCATGGTGGTGCGGGCCGACAACCGGGCGTACGGGGAGAAGGCGTGCCAGTACCTCGGTACGAAGCTGGACGGCCGGGGCAAGGTCGTGATGCTGGAGGGCGACCTGTCCTCCATCAACGGCCGTGACCGCACCGAGGCGTTCAACGACTGCATGAAGAAGAACTTCCCCGGCATCAAGGTGTTCGGCGAGGCCACCAACTGGGACGGCGCGGTCGCCGCGCAGAAGCTCCAGACGGACCTCGTCGCCAACCCGGACATCAAGGGCGTCTACATGCAGTCCAGCTTCGCCCTCGCCGGCACGCTCCAGGTCCTGAAGCAGGCGGGGCTGCTGGTGGACCCGAAGGACGAGAAGCACGTCTTCGTCGTCTCCAACGACGGCATCCCCGAGGAGCTCAGGAACATCGCCGCGGGGAAGATCGACGCCACCGTCTCCCAGCCGGCCGACCTCTACGCCCGGTACGCCCTGCACTACTTGAGGGCCGCGATCGACGGGAAGACGTTCCAGCCCGGCCCCACCGACCACGACAGCACGATCGTCCAGGTCCGTGACGGCCTGTTGGAGGACCAGCTCCAGGCCCCGCTCGTCACCGCCGACGGCGGCACCTACGGCGGCGTGGCCAGTGTGAAGAGCGACGACGAGTCCCTGTGGGGCAACAACGTCGGCTGACCTCCTGACCGGCAACCCCACGGCATTCGAGCAGAAGGCGGTTGAGATGAGCGACGGGGAGCGAGTGGTCGGCCCCGTGCCCGTCCCGGCGGGCGACGGGCGGACCCTCACGGACCCGCCCGTCGTCGAGGCGACGGGCATCGTCAAACGATTCGGTCCGACGGTGGCCCTCAACGGCGCCCGGATCACCATCAGACCCGGTGAGACCCACGCGCTGGTCGGCCGCAACGGGGCCGGAAAGTCCACCCTGGTGTCCGTCCTCACCGGCCTTCAGGCCCCCGACGAGGGAACGGTCACCTTCGCCGGCAGCCCGGCGCCGCGGCAGGCGGACCGGGACGCCTGGCGCCGGCGCGTGGCCTGCGTCTACCAGAAGTCGACGATCATCCCCACGCTGACCGTCGCCGAGAACCTCTTCCTGAACCGGTACGCCCCCGGCCGCGGTCGCCTGATCAGCTGGGGGGACGTGCGCCGCCGCGCGGAGGAACTGCTGGCGACCTGGTCGGTGGACGTCGATCCCCGGACCCCCGCCGGCGATCTCGACGTGGAGCAGCGGCAGTTCGTGGAGATCGCCCGGGCCCTGTCCTTCGGGGCCCGGTTCATCATCCTGGACGAGCCGACCGCCCAGCTCGACGGGGCGGCCATCAACCGGCTCTTCGACAGGATCCGCGATCTGCAGGACCAGGGCGTGACCTTCCTGTTCATCAGTCACCACCTCCAGGAGGTCTACGAGATCTGCGACACGGTGACGGTGTTCCGGGACGCCCGGCACATCGTGACCGCGCCGGTGACGGAGTTCCCCCGCGGCGAGCTGGTCGCCGCGATGACCGGCGAGGCCGCAGCCACCCGGCGCGGGGAACGGGTGAGTACCGCCGACCCCGGCGCCACGGCCGCGCTGAGCGTCTGCGGCCTGAGCGGTGCCACCTACGGCGGCGTCACCTTCCGGGTCGCCGCGGGGGAGATCGTCGGGCTCGCGGGGGCCGCGGGCAGCGGTCGCACCGAGGTCGCCGAGACCGTCGTGGGGCTGCGGGCCGCCGACGGCGGCGAGTTGGAGATCGCGGGCCACCGGCCCCGGCCGGGCAGCGTGCCGGCGGCGCTGGCGGCGGGTGCCGGATTCGTTCCGCAGGACCGGCACCACCAGGGCTTCGTGCCCGACATGTCGATCGCGGACAACGCCACCCTGTCCGTACCGGGCCGGATCGGCAGCAACGGCTTCCTGAGCCGCGCCCGCCGGGACCGGCTCGCCGCGAGCATGATCGAGAAGCTGGCCATCAAGACTCCTGGGCCCGACCTGCCCGTCTCCGCGCTCTCCGGCGGCAACCAGCAGAAGGTCGTCATGGCGCGCGCCCTCGCCGACGACCCCCGGCTGCTGGTCCTGATCAACCCGACCGCCGGGGTGGACGTGCGGTCCAAGGAATTCCTCCTCGGCAAGGTCGAGGAGACGGCGCGGACCGGCACCGGAGTGCTCGTCGCCTCCGACGAACTCGACGACCTGCGCATGTGCGACCGGGTCCTCGTGATGTTCCAGGGCCGTGTGACATCGGAGATCGCCCGCGGCTGGCACGATCACGACCTCGTGGCCGCGATGGAAGGAGTGGACCTCAATGCCTGACACCGTCCTCGTGGACACAGCCCCACCGGAGGCCACGGAACCGCGGGTGAGGCGGACCGCGCTGTTCGGCGGCCGGGTGCCGCTGGCCCGGCTCCGGGACCTCGCGCTCGTCCCCGCGATCGTGGTCATCGCGATCGTCGGCCAGATCGTCAACCCCGTGTTCCTGCAGGCCGACAACCTCGTCAACGTCCTGCAGACCATGTCCGAGATCGCCCTGCTGGTCCTCGCCCAGACGATGATCCTGATCGTCAAGAAGATGGACATGTCCCTGGAGTCCACCATGGGACTCGCCCCCGGGGTCGCCGCCCTGCTGGTCGTTCCGGCCGGTGCCGGACACGGGCTCGGGCTGGTCCCCGGGGCCTGGGCCGTACCGGTGACCCTCGCCGTGGGCGCGGTCGTCGGTGTGCTCAACGCCCTGCTGATCATCCGCTTCGGGCTCAACGGCTTCATCGTGACCCTCGGCATGCTGATCGTCCTGCGCGGCATCCTCACCGGCCTCTCCGGCGGCCAGACGTTCTTCCAGCTCCCGCCCTCCATGCTCTACCTGGGCACCGCGGAGTGGTTCGGCATGCCGGCGTCCATCTGGATCTGCCTGGCGCTGTTCGCCGTCGCCGTCGTCCTCCTCGGCTGGACCGGCTTCGGCCGCTCCCTGTACGCGATCGGCGGCAACGTCGACGCGGCGAAGGCGGCCGGCATCCGCACCGACCGGGTGCTGTGGATCGTCATCGTCAGCGGCAGCGTGCTCGCCGCCCTCGCCGGACTGCTGCTCTCCGGACGGCTCGCCTCCGTCGCCGCGGCCCAGGGCGACGGCTACATCTTCACCGTCTTCGCCGCCGCCGTCATCGGCGGGATCAGCCTCAACGGCGGCAAGGGCACGATGTTCGGAGCCTTCAGCGGCATCCTGCTCCTCTTCATGATCCAGAACGTGCTCACCCTCGGGGGCGTCCCCGCCCAGTGGATCGGGGCGCTGAACGGCCTGATCATCCTGGTGGCGCTGATCATCTCGCGCATCACGGGCGGCAAGGCCCAGGAGTGACCCGGGCGCCCACGCCCCACGCCCTTCCCCCCATCTCGTCGCAGGGGACCGTGTTCCCCTGCCCACCAAGGAGTTGTCGCCATGTCATCCCCCCTGCCCGCCTCCCCGGAATCCGCCCGCATCACCGCCCTCGACGTCCTGGACGTGCGCTTCCCCACCTCCGAGCACCTCGACGGCTCGGACGCGATGAACCCCGAGCCGGACTACTCGGCCGCCTACGTCGTCCTGCGCACCGACGCCGCCGACGAACTGGAGGGCCACGCCCTGGCCTTCACCACGGGGCGCGGCAACGACGTGCAGGCCGCCGCCATCGCGGCCCTCGCCCCGCACGTGGTCGGCCTGTCCGTCGACGAGGTCTGCGCCGACCTCGGAGCCTTCTCCCGCTCCCTCGTCCACGACCCCCAGCTGCGCTGGCTGGGCCCGGAGAAGGGCGCCATCCACATGGCCGTCGGCGCCGTCGTCAACGCCGCCTGGGACCTCGCGGCCAAGCGCGTCGACAAGCCCGTCTGGCGGTTCCTGGGCGAGATGTCGCCGGAGGAGCTGGTCGCGCAGATCGACTTCCGCTGGCTCAGCGACGCGCTCACCCCCGAGGAGGCCCTGGAGATCCTGCGCCGCGCCGAACCCGGTCGCAAACAGCGCATCGGCCGGCTGCTCGACCGGGGCTACCCCGCCTACACCACCACGCCGGGCTGGCTCGGATACTCCGACGAGAAGCTGGCCCGCCTCGCCCGCGAGGCCGTCGCCGACGGCTTCACCCAGATCAAGCTCAAGGTCGGCGCCTCCCTGGAGGACGACGTACGGCGCCTGCGCACCGCCCGTGAGGCGGTCGGCGACGACATCCGCATCGCGGTGGACGCCAACCAGCGGTGGGACGTCCAGGCCGCGATCGACTGGATGAGCGCCCTGGCCCCCTACCGGCCGTACTGGATCGAGGAGCCCACCTCGCCCGACGACATCCTCGGCCACGCCGCCGTCCGCAGCGCCGTCGGTCCGGTCAAGGTCGCCACCGGCGAGCACATCGCCAACCGGGTCGTCTTCAAGCAGCTCCTCCAGGCCGGCGCGGTGGACATCGTGCAGATCGACGCCGCACGGGTCGGCGGCGTCAACGAGAACATCGCGATCCTGCTGCTCGCCGCCAAGTTCGGCGTCCCGGCCTGCCCGCACGCCGGTGGTGTCGGCCTCTGCGAGATGGTGCAGCACCTGTCGATGTTCGACTACGTCGCCGTCTCCGGCACGGTCGAGGACCGGGTCATCGAGTACGTCGACCACCTGCACGAGCACTTCGTCGACCCGGTCCGCATCACCGACGGCCACTACCTCGCACCCGCGCGTCCCGGGCTGGGCGCGCAGATGCACGCCGAGTCCCTCAAGGAGTACGCCTACCCCGACGGCCCGGTCTGGTCCGCCCGTGTCTGAGCCGACGCCCCTGATCGACGCCCACCACCACGTGTGGGACCTGGACCGCCGGCCGCAGCCCTGGCTGGACGAGCCCGGCCACGAGCCGATCCGCCGAACGCACACGGTCGACGACCTGCGACGGACCGCGACCCGGACGATCTCCGGGCGGCGGCTCACGAGCACCGTGCTCGTGCAGTGCGTGACGTCCGTCGCCGAGACGCGGGAGCTGCTGGCCCTCGCCGAACAGGACCCGCTGATCGGCGCCGTCGTCGGTTGGGCGGACCTCACCTCACCCGCGATCGGCGACGTGCTCGACGACCTGCGCTCCGGACCCGGAGGCGGGCACCTGCGGGCCCTGCGACACGTCGTGCAGGGCGAGGACGACCCCGAGTGGCTGCAACGCCACACCGTCGAACGGGGCCTGCGGGCCGTCCGGGACAGCGGGCTCGGCTACGACGCCCTCATCCGCAGCGACCAGCTCCCCCAGGCGATCCGACTCGCCCAGCGCCTCCCCGACCTGCCCCTGGTCCTGGACCACGCCGGCAAGCCGCCCGTCGGCCGCGCGCTGTCCGACTGGGAGCCGAAGCTGCGCGTGCTGGCCGGATCCCCCCACGTGCGGTGCAAGGTCTCCGGGCTGATCACGGAGGCCGACCACCGGACCTGGACGATCGACGACGTCCGGCCGGTCTGGGACGTCCTGCTGGACGCCTTCGGCCCCGACCGGCTGATGTTCGGCTCCGACTGGCCGGTCTGCGTCCTCGCCGGCGGCTGGAACCGCTGGGCCGCCACCGTCGAGGAACTGCTCGACGACTGCTCCGAGAGCGAGAAGCAGGCCGTGCTCTCCGGTACGGCGACCTCCTTCTACCGGCTGTCCGCAACGACGGAAGGTCCACGCCCGTGCTCCTGAACGAGCTGCTGCACCCCGGGATCCTCGAATCCCTCGCCGGCGCCGGCCACGGCGCCCGCGTCCTGCTCGCCGACGGCCACTACCCCGCCAGCACCGCCACCGGCGAGCGCGCCAGGACCGTCCACCTCAACCTGGCCCCGGGCCTGCTCGACGTCACCACCGTGCTGGACGTCCTGCTGCGCGCGCTGCCCGTCGAGTCGGCCCACGTGATGGTGCCGCCCGCGGGCGAACCGGAGCCGCCGGCCCTCGCCGAGTACCGCTCCGTGCTGGCACCCCGACCGGTCACGGCACTCGACCGCGCCGCCTTCTACGAGGCCGCCCGCTCGCGGGACCTGGCCCTCGCCGTCGTCACCGCCGACACCCGCACCTACGCCAACCTGCTGCTCACCATCGGCGTCCGCGCTGAAGGGACACTGACACCACGATGACACTCGCAGTCCGCTACCTGGCCGCACGAACCCTCGACACGGCATCCGCCGAGACCCCCGAGCCCGGTCCCGGGGAGGTGCTGCTGGCGCCCGCCTACGTCGGCATCTGCGGCACCGACCTGCACATCTTCCACGGCGACATGGACGCCCGCGTGGTCGCGCCCGCCGTCCTCGGACACGAGATGTCCGGCCGCGTCGTACGCGTCGGCCCGGACGTCGAGGGCTGGCGGCCCGGTGACGCGGTCACCGTGATGCCGCTGCGCTGGGACGACACCTGTCCGGCCTGCCGGGCCGGTCACCAGCACATCTGCCAGCACCTCGACTTCATCGGCATCGACTCCCCGGGCGCGCTGCAGCAGCGCTGGACGGTGCCCGCCTCCACCCTGGTCCGGCTCCCGGACTCCCTGCCCCTGGACCGCGCCGCGCTCGTCGAACCCACCGCGGTGGCCGTGCACGACGTCGCACGGGCCGGCGTCCGGGCGGGCGAGAAGGCCGTCGTGGTCGGCGGCGGACCCGTCGGCGTCCTCATCGCCCTGGTCGCGCGGGCGGCGGGCGCCGAGGTCCGGGTCGTCGAGCTGAGCACCCACCGTCGCCTGCTCGCCGAGGAGTTGGGCCTGACCACCTGGAACCCCGCCGACGACGACCTGCCGGCGCTGGTCCGGCAGTGGACCGGTGACGCGGGGGCGGACGTCGCCTTCGAGGTGTCCGGTGCGGCAGGCGGCGTCGACACGGCGGTCGACGTGCTGGGCGCGCGCGGACGGCTGTGCCTGGTGGCCATCCACCCCCGACCCCGCGAGGTGAACCTGCACCGCTTCTTCTGGCGCGAACTCACCCTGGTGGGAGCCCGGTTGTACGACCGCTCCGACTTCGAGAGGGCGGTCACCCTCGTCGCCGAGGGTACGATCCCGGCCGAGCGGCTGATCAGCAAGGTCGTACCGCTCACCCGGGCACCCGCCGCGTTCGAGGCCCTGGAGGGCGGCGGCGACGTGATGAAGATCCTGGTGGACTGCACCGCGGTGGAAGGCACCACCGTGGACGGCACCACCGTGGAAGGCACCGACAACGACCGGGGAGACGCCGCATGACGCCCTTCGACCTCACCGGGAGGCTCGCCGTCGTCACGGGAGCGCGGCGCGGCATCGGCCGGGCCGTGGCCCGTGCGCTCGCCGAAGCGGGGGCGGACGTCATCGGCGTCAGCGCCTCGTTGGAGGAGTCCGGCAGCGCGGTGGAGGAGGACGTGATCGCCGCCGGCCGCACGTTCGAGGCGATCCGCACCGACTTCGCCGACCGCGAGGCCGTCCGCGCCCTGGGCGCGGACCTCGCCGGTCGCGAACGGCCGGTGGACATCCTGGTCAACAACGCGGGCACGATCCGCCGCGCCCCCGCCGCCGAACACGCCGACGACGACTGGGACCTGGTGCTCCAGGTCAACCTGACCGCGCAGTTCGCGCTGACCAGGGCCGTGGGCGCGACGATGGCGGCACGCGGCCGGGGGAAGATCGTCTTCACGGCGTCGCTGCTGAGCTTCCAGGGCGGCATCACCGTCCCCGGCTACACCGCCGCCAAGCACGGCGTCGCCGGCCTGACCAAGGCGCTGGCCAACGAGTGGGCCTCGCGCGGCGTCAACGTCAACGCCGTCGCGCCCGGCTACATCGCCACCGACAACACCCGGGCGCTCCAGGACGACCCGGCGCGCAGCAAGGCCATCCTGGAGCGCATCCCCGCCGGCCGCTGGGGCAGCGCCGACGACCTCGCCGGCGCCGTCGTGTTCCTGGCCTCGGACGCCGCCGCCTACGTCCACGGCACCGTTCTGCCCGTCGACGGCGGCTGGCTCGGCCGATGAGCGGCACCGGACCGGAATCCGCACCGGCCGCGACGAGGAGAACGGGAAACGGCCCGGAGGTCGTCGCTCTGGGCGAGGTGATGCTGCGCTTCGACCCGGGTGAGGGCCGGATCTGCACCGCCCGCTCGTTCCAGGTCTGGGAGGGCGGCGGCGAGTACAACGTCGTTCGCGGCCTGCGCCGCTGCTTCGGCCTCCGCACGGCCGTCGTCACCGCGCTCGTGGACAACGCGGTGGGCCGCCTCGTCGAGGACCTGATCCTCCAGGGAGGCGTCGACACCTCGATGATCCGGTGGACGCCCGACGACGGCGTGGGCCGCACGGCACGCAACGGCCTGAACTTCGTCGAGCGGGGGTACGGCATCCGCGGCGCGCTCGGCGTCAGCGACCGTGCGCACACGGCCGTCTCGCAGTTGGGCAAGGGCGACGTGGACTGGGACGCCGTCTTCTCGGCCGGGGTGCGCTGGTTCCACACCGGCGGCATCTTCGCCGGTCTGTCGGACACCACCGCCGATGTCGCCGACGAGGCCATGGCCGCGGCCCGCCGACACGGTGTCACGATCTCCTACGACCCCAACTACCGCGCCAGTCTCTGGGCCGGCCGGGGCGGCGCCGTCCGGGCCCGAGAGGTGGACCTGCGGCTCGCCCGGCACGCCGACGTCGTGGTCGGCGCCCTGGGCCTGGTCGGCGCGCACCCGGGGCAGGCCCGCGTCGGGGCCGACGAGGTCGCCGGAGCCCTCGCGGAGGTCGCCGGTCTGCTGCCCGGGGCGAAAGTGCTGGCGACGACCCTGCGTGACGTGCCCTCGGCCGGGGTCAACGACTGGTCCTCGGCCGCCTGGTCGGCGGAGACCGGCTTCGTCGCCGGGCACCGCATGCCCGGACTGCACGTCCTCGACCGCATCGGCTCCGGCGACGGCTTCGCGGCCGGCCTGATCCACGGACTGCTCGGCGGCACCGGCCTGGAGCGCGCCCTGGCCTACGGCACCGCCCACGGGGCCCTCACCATGACCACGCCCGGAGACGTCTCCATGGCCACCCTCGCCGAGGTCGAGGCACTCGTCGCGGGCGGGTCGGCCCACGTCAGCCGCTGACGGACACCCCCCACACCCCTACTCCAGGAGCACGACGTGCAGCAGCGGAACATCCAGAGCACCTCCATCCCCCTCACCGAGCTGGGCTTCGGAGCCTCCGTCATCGGCAACCTCTACCGCATCACCCCGGCCGACGTCGCGACAGCCGCCGTCGACACCGCGTGGGACGCCGGCGTGCGGTACTTCGACACCGCACCGCACTACGGCCTCGGCCTCTCCGAGCGCCGCCTCGGCGACGCCCTGCGGGGCCGGCCCCGCGACGAGTACGTCGTCTCCTCGAAGGTGGGCCGGCTGCTCGTGCCCAACGAGGATCCGCAGGGCATCGACCCCGAGGGCTTCGCCGTGCCGGACGACCTGCGCCGGCAGTGGGACTTCAGCCGCGACGGAGTGCTCCGGTCCGTCGAGGACACGCTGGAGCGCACCGGCCTGGACCGGCTGGACGTCGTGTACCTGCACGACCCGGACGACCACTGGCGGCAGGCGGCCGAGGAGGCCATGCCCGCGCTCGCGGAACTGCGCGACCAGGGCGTGATCGGCGCGATCGGCGCGGGCATGAACCAGTCGGCCATGCTCGCCCGCTTCCTGCGCGAGACCGCCGCCGACGTCGTGATGCTCGCCGGGCGCTACAGCCTGCTCGACCAGTCCGCCCTGGACGACGTCCTGCCCGCCGCCCGGGAACTCGGCAAGAGCGTCGTGGCGGTGGGCGTGTTCAACTCGGGTCTGCTCTCCCGGGACTGGCCCGTCGAGGGCATGAGGTACGACTACCGGGAGGCCTCTCGTGACCTCGTCGCCCGGGCCCGTGCGATCGCGGAGGTCTGCGAGGCTCACGGCACCACGCTGCCCGCGGCGGCGATCGCCTTCCCGCTGACCCATTCCCAGGTCATCAACGTCACCCTCGGTATGCGGAACCCGGAACAGGTCGTACGGAACGTGGAACTCCACGGCAGGAACACGCCCGAAGGACTCTGGAGCGACCTCCGCGCCCGGGGTCTCATCAGGTCGGACGTGCCCCTGGAGCAGGGCCGGGGGAGAGGCACGGAGTGTCGCTGACGGACAGGGCCATAGAAGAGATCCGTGAGCTGATCAGGACCGGCGCCCTGCCTCCCGGGTCGAAGCTCCCCCCGGAGCCCGTTCTGGCCGTCCAACTTGGCCTCTCCCGAAACCTCGCGCGGGAGGCCGTCAAGGCACTGGCCGTCGCACGCGTGCTGGAGGTCCGGCGCGGCGACGGCACGTACGTGACCAGCCTTCAGCCGAGCGTGCTCCTGGAGGGTCTCGGCGGTGCGGTGGAACTGCTCCAGAGCGACTCGGTGGCTCTGCGCGACCTGGTCGAGGTACGGCGGCTCCTCGAACCCGTTGCCACGGCGCTGGCGGCCACCCGGATCTCGGACGAGCAACTGGCCGAGGTGAAGGGTCACCTGGACGCCATGCGCGAGGCCCGCGACGACGTCGCACGGCTCAACGTCCACGACGCCGCCTTCCACCGCGCCGTCGTGGCGGCGACGGGCAACGAAACCCTCCTCACCCTGCTGGAGAGCATCTCCGGTCGCACCCTGCGGGCCCGAGTCCTGCGTGGTTTCGCCGACGTCCGGGCCGCGGGCCGGACCCTCGCCGAGCACGAGGCGATCTTCAACGCCCTGTCCGTCCGCGACGCCTCCCTCAGCGAGGCGGCCGCGCTGCTGCACGTCAGCAGCACCGAACAGTGGCTCCGGGAGCGTCTGAGCGCGGGGGAGCTCCGTCCCGGCGAGCCCGGCAACAGCGAGCCCGGCAACAGCGAGCCCGAGGACGGCGATCCCGGCAACGGCGGCGCGGCCGGCGGATGTTCGCCGTGAGTGCGGCGACGGCGGGCGGGGCGGGGCCGACGCGCGGCCCCGCCCCGCTGCGCCCGTCGCCTCGCCCGAGGAGGCGAAGGCGCGCGGATCCGGTCGATGACGGATGCGGCAGCGGCCGACGTCGGGCCAGGTGACCCGGCCCGCGCCGCTGCGGGCGCCGGTGTGACGGCTGCTCACCGGCACTTTCGCCGGAGGTGCTTCGAGCGTCGGGATGGCCGAAACTACCAACAGAAAACAATAAAATCGAGCACAGTCAAACATGGTTCCGTGATGCCTGGGCTAGGCTTCAGGTGGTCCCTTCCTCAAGTCGGTTGCGGGGAAGCGGCATTGCGCGAGCCTTGATGAAGCGTCTCGCGCCCCCTGTCAGGGTGATCTGTGCCCACTTTCATGTCATGCGCATGCCATGAATTGGAGAGCTTCCGCTGCGCGGCAGCTCCTCCTGTACCTCCCAGACCGCCTGGAGCCCCGGTGTCCCCGCGCCGAGTGCCGACCGTCCCCACACGCCGCCCTCTGCGGCGCGGACCCAGAAGCCGGCCCGTCGAAGGCCGGCAGGCAAAGGAGATTCCGTGTCCCGTTCCGTTCCCCTGCACCGGCTCGTCCCGCTCGCCGTCACCACCGCGCTGCTGGTGACCGGTACCTCTGTGTGCGCCGCCCCCGCCGTGTCCGCCGCCCCCACCGCCCCGGTGCCCTCCGTCGCCCCGGTGCAGCCCGCCGCCGACCGGTCGGCCGCGATGGCTGCCGCGGACCGCCAGGGAGCCGACCTCGCCCGGAGCCTGGGGCTCACCGGGCAGGAGAAGCTGGTCGCCAAGGACGTCGTCCACGACGCCGACGGCACCCGGCACCTGCGCTACGAACGCACCTACGCCGGAATGCCCGTCCTCGGCGGCGACCTGGTGGTGCACCAGGGCTCCGACGGGGCGGTGAAGGACGTCGACCGGGCCTCGACCGCGTCGCTGGCCGGCCTCGGCAGCACGCCCGCGATCGACGCCGCGGCGGCGCAGACGTCGGCGCTCGATTCCTGGCCGGGCGCCCCGGTCGGCCACGCGCCGCGGCTCGTGGTCTGGGCGGCGGACGGAGTGCCCCGACTCGCCTGGGAGACCGTGCTCGCCGGAACCGCCGCCGACGGCGGCCCGAGCAAGCTGCACGTAATCACCGACGCGGCCGAGGGCACGCTGCTCCGGACCTTCGAGGGCGTGCAGACCGGTACCGGTCACGGCGTCCACGTCGGAGAGGTCACGGTGGGCACCACGGCGACCGGGTCGGGGTACGAGCTCCGGGACGCCGCCCGTGGCGGCAGCTACACCACGGACCTGGGCAACCGCAGCTCCGGCAACGGGTCCGTCTTCACCCGGCCCACCGAGGACGGCTGGGGCGACGGCACGCCGGTCAACCGCGAGTCGGCGGCGGTCGACGCCCACTTCGGCGTCGGAGCCACCTGGGACTACTACAAGGACGCCTTCGGCCGCGCGGGGATCCGCGGCGACGGGGTCGGCGCCCTCAGCCGCGTGCACTACGGCAGCGGGTACGTGAACGCGTTCTGGGACGACGGCTGCTTCTGCATGACGTTCGGCGACGGCGACCGCGACACCCACCCGCTGACCAGCATCGACGTCGCGGGCCACGAGATGACCCACGGCGTCACCTCCGTCACGGCCGGCCTCGTCTACTCCGGCGAGTCCGGCGCCCTGAACGAGGCCACCAGCGACATCCTCGGCTCCATGGTGGAATTCCACGCCGACCTCCCCGCCGACACCCCCGACTACCTCATCGGCGAGAAGCTCGACCTCTTCGGCAACGGCTCCCCCCTGCGGTACATGGACAAGCCCTCCAAGGACGGCGAATCACCCGACTCCTGGTACCGGGGCGTCGGCCGGCTGGACGTCCACAACTCCTCCGGGGTCGCCAACCACTTCTTCTACCTCCTCGCCGAGGGCAGCGGGCCGAAGGACATCAACGGCGTCCACTACGACTCGCCCACCCGGGGCGGCATCACCGTCACCGGCATCGGCCGGGACATGGCGGCCGCCATCTGGTACCGCGCGCTGACCGTCCACATGACCTCCACCACCGACTTCGCCGGGGCCCGCACGGCCACCCTCCGGGCCGCCGCCGAGCTCTACGGCGCGAACAGCGCGGCGTACGCCACCGTCGGGGCGGCCTGGGCCGCCGTCAACGTGGGAGCCGTCCTCCCCACCACGCCCGTGGTCACCCACCCGGGCGACCAGGTCACCGCGGTCGGGACGCCGGCCGAACTCCTGATCGCGGCCCCCACTGCTGCCGGTGAGCCCACCTTCTCGGCCGAGGGCCTGCCGGCCGGGCTGGCGATCGACGCCGGCACCGGCAGGATCGCCGGCACACCCACCGACGCCGGGTCCACGACGGTGACCGTGACCGCGACGTTCGCCTCGGGCGCGACCGCCGACACCCGGTTCACCTGGGCCGTCACCGACGGCACCGGCCCGTGTCCCTCCGCCCGACTGCTCGGGAACGCCGGCTTCGAGAGCGGCACGGCGGCGCCCTGGACGGCCACCTCCGGAGTGGTGGACGCCGACCCGAGCCAGGCCGCCCACGACGGCGCGTGGAAGGCCTGGCTGAACGGGTACGGATCCTCCCGCACGGACACCCTCGCCCAGACGGTCACCGTCCCGGCGGGCTGCCGGGCGAGCCTCGGGTACTGGCTGCACGTCGACTCGGACGAGGACACGAGCGCCGTCGCCTTCGACCGGCTCACCGTCACGGTCAACGGCACCCAACTGGCGGCCCACTCGAACCTCGACCGGGCCGACGGCTACACCCGGCGGAGCGTCGACCTCTCGGCCTACGCCGGGCAGACCGTGACCCTGATGTTCAAGGGGACCGAGGACTTCAGCCTCAGGACCAGCTTCGTCCTCGACGACCTCGCCGTCGAGATCGGCGACTGACCCGGAAGGCTCTCGTCCGCCCCTTCGCGGACGCCGCAGCACCCGGGCCCACCGACGGGCC
>NZ_JBHXKE010000191.1:0-19574 GCF_042722765.1 Kitasatospora sp. NPDC058406 | reverse complement strand
CACCGCCCCCCCCCCCCGGGGTCGGCGCCCCGGGGCGCCGCGGCCCCCGGGGGCCGCGCTAACCCGCCGGCGGGTTTTTTTCCCGCCGGGCGCTTCCCCGCTCCGCTGTGCGGGGGGCGCCGGGTTCGTCGGGGTGGTCCTGCGGCGGAGTGCGGCGGTCAGCCGCGGCGGGCGCGGCGGATGGCGGAGGTGACGACCGGCGGGAGGAGGTCGCCCGCGACGCGCTTGGCCACGTTGGCCGGGCGGCGGCGTTCGGCGGCGAGGGCCCGGCGTTCGGTCAGGTCCAGCACGGCCGCCCGGCGCTCCAGTTCCGCCTCGTGGAGGGCCTGGTGCGCGGCCCGTTCGGCCTCGCGGCGTTCGGCCTCGACGGTGAGTCGGGCGTGGTGGCGCGAGACCGGGGACGGGGCGGCGCCCTCCGCGCTGCCGCCTATCCGCACCAGCCGGTGCCCGGCGAGCGCCTCGCTGGTGATGGCGCAGTGCGGGAGGGTGCCGCGCCGGGCGAGCAGGTCGAGCCGGGCAGGCTCCGGGTCGCCCCAGGTGCCGTAGAACTTGCTGTCGGTGAGCACGATCGGCTTGAGGCCGTGGTTGAACAGGGCCTCCCAGGTGGCGGCCGCGACGCCGGGGGTGTGCGCCGAGCGGTAGTCGTCGACGGCCACCACCCCTTGCGGGGCCAGCGCCGTACGGGCCACGTCGAGGTCGGAGGCCGCGTGCTCGTAGAGGTGCGAGGCGTCGATGTGGACGAAGCGGAAGGTGCCGGCCGGGAGGCGGCCGCCGGCCAGCACGGAGGTGGACGCCTGGACGATCTCCGGCAGCCTGTCGTGGAAGGACAGGTAGTTGGTCTCGAACGCGGTCCGGGTGAGCGACCGCCGGTAGGACATGTCCATCTCGGCGGCGTTCTCGACGTCCGGGGCGTCCGAATCGAAGAGGTCACAGACCGTGAACGTCTCGCCGGGTTGCAGGTGGGAGCCGATCACGATCGCGCTGCGCCCCAGGTAGGCGCCCATTTCCAGCAGGTCGCCGGTGAGACCTGCGGCTTCCTGCCGGCCGAGGAACCACTCGAAGAGATGACGGTCATGGTCCCAGAACCAGCCGGGGACGTCGTCGAGCACGGCGGGCTCGGTGAGCGGGTGCTGCTCGGTGCCGAGTGCGGTGTCGGTCACGAGGTGGCTCCTTACACGGTACGACCGACCGTCGGCCGCTCCCCGTCTCCGGGCGCGCTGCTGCCGGTCGGTGACGGGTCTCCGCCGGTTCACCGCCCGGGACGGACGGCGGACCGGGCGCGCGAACGCGGCTCAACCTGCCGCAAACGGTAGCCCCGGTACCCGAGCTCGCTGCAATCTACCGGTCACCGAACGGAGTTGGAGAGAGCCCGGAGCAAAGTATTTCGCCGCCCGGCGATTCTGTGGAAGGACCTGATCGGAGATGTTCGGGGGGCGGAGGAGCGTTCATCCATACTGCCGCCCAGGTGTCCGATTTGTCATCATCACGGAGATGATCTCCGCCCGCGGCACCAGGGGCGGGGTGCGGCGGCGGGGTGCGGGGGTCGCCCCCGCACCCCGCGGGGGCGACTACGCCAGGTCGACGCCCGGGTAGAGCGGGAAGCCGGCGAGGAGGTCGGCGGCGCGCTTGGCGATGCCGTCGGCGACGGCGGGGTCCAGGACGTACTGGGCCTTGGAGGGGGCGCCCGCGGCGGTGGTGGCCGGGGTGGTCGACCGCAGCACGGTGTCGATCAGGGCGGCGATCTCGTCCATCTCGGCGACACCCAGGCCGCGCGTGGTGAGCGCGGGCGTGCCGATCCGGACGCCGGAGGTGTACCAGGCGCCGTTCGGGTCCTGCGGGACGGAGTTGCGGTTGGTGACGATGCCGGAGTCGAGGAGCGCCGCCTCGGCCTGGCGACCCGTCAGGCCGTGGCCGGAGACGTCGGCGAGGACGAGGTGGTTGTCGGTGCCGCCGGTGACCAGCGTGCCGCCGCGCCGCAGCAGGCCCTCGGCGAGCGCCTGGGCGTTGTCGACGACCTGGCGGGCGTAGGTCCGGAACTCCGGGCGGCGGGCCTCGGCGAACGCGACCGCCTTGGCCGCCATGACGTGCGAGAGCGGGCCGCCGAGGACCAGCGGGCAGCCGCGGTCGACGTGCTCGGCCAGCTCGGCGGTGCAGAGCACCATGCCGCCGCGCGGGCCCCGCAGCGACTTGTGGGTGGTGGTGGTGACGATCTGGGCGTGCGGGACCGGGTCGTGGTCGCCGGTGAGCACCTTGCCCGCGACCAGGCCGGCGAAGTGCGCCATGTCGACCATCAGGGTCGCGCCGACCTCGTCCGCGATCTCGCGCATCACGCGGAAGTTGACCAGCCGCGGGTAGGCGGAGTAGCCCGCCACCAGGATCAGCGGGCGGAACTCGCGGGCGGTGGCGCGCAGCGCGTCGTAGTCGATCAGGCCGGTGACCGGGTCGGTGCCGTAGCTGCGCTGGTCGAACATCTTGCCGGAGATGTTGGGGCGGAAGCCGTGGGTGAGGTGACCGCCGGTGTCCAGGGACATGCCGAGCATCCGCTGGTTGCCGAGCTCCTGGCGCAGCAGGGCCCAGTCCTGCTCGGTGAGGTCGTTGACGTTGCGGACCCGGGCACGCCGGAGGGCGGGGCTCTCCACCCGCTGGGAGAGGACGGCCCAGAACGCGGTCAGGTTGGCGTCGATGCCCGAGTGCGGCTGGACGTAGGCGTGCTCGGCGCCGAACAGGGCGCGGGCGTGCTCGGCGGCGATGCTCTCGACGGTGTCGACGTTGCGGCAGCCCGCGTAGAAACGCCGGCCGACCGTGCCCTCGGCGTACTTGTCGCTGAGCCAGTTGCCCATCGCGAGCAGGACGGCCGGGGAGGCGTAGTTCTCGCTGGCGATGAGCTTGAGCGAGGCGCGCTGGTCGTCGATCTCCTGGCCGACGGCGGCGGCGATCCGCGGTTCGACCTCGCGGACGACGTCGAGGGCCGATCGGAACGCCGTGTTGGCGGAGGGGGTGGCGGCCGTGTGGGGCTGCTGGGCCATGACGGTCTCCTGGAAGGAGGTTCGGGGGGCCCAGGCGCTCGGCGACTTGACGTGATTCGGCACGGGGCCGCTTCCCGATGGTCGATTCCATCCGTGCGCGCCAGTCGCGGCCCGCCGGAATCGTATCAACGCCGCCGCTCCTGTGTCGGAGATCTCAAAATGCGGGACGACAGCGGACATGACATGACTTTTGTCCACGTATGTCCGTTCTACTGCTACGGCAGTATTGCGGCGGAATGAAGCCGCCGTCATTCCCGCAACAAAGCCGACGACAGGCCCGGGGAATGATTTGCGGAACTCCCTCGGTATCCGATCTGATGGCGCTCGGCGGCCCACCGGGAAACCCCCGGACCGGCCGCCCGGAAATGCACGTCAGCGCACCCTCACCCACGGGGCGGCGGAGAATTCGGGGAGTACGCCTCTCATGGCAGTGGTCGAACCAGTCGCAGGGCCCGCCGCGGAGCCGGCCCCCCGGACGCCACCCACGGCGCCCACGGCGCCCACCCGGTCGGGCTCCCAGGATCCCGGCCCGGCGCCGGACCGGGCGCCCGCCCCCGCGAGCCTGCTGCGGCGCGTCTGCCGCGACCGCACGGGAGCCGTCTCCCTCGCCGTCGTCCTCCTCTTCCTCCTGCTCGCCGTCGCGGCCCCGCTGATCGCCGCGCTGTACGGCAAGAACCCGACCGAGCACTACGGCCAGAACACTCCCGGCCTGCTCAGCGACGGTGGCCTGCCGGTCGCGCCCAACGGCGGCATCTCCGGGGAGTTCTGGTTCGGCCTGGAGCCCGGTCTCGGCCGCGACGTGCTCACCCAGCTGCTCTACGGCATCCGCACCTCGCTGCTCATCGCCTTCGTCGCGGCCGCCGTCACCACCACCCTCGGGGTGCTGGCCGGGGTCGCGGTGGGCTACCTCGGCGGGATCACCGACCGGCTGTTCGGCTTCCTCTCCAACGTCCTGCTGGCGTTCCCGACGCTGCTCCTGCTGCTCGCGATCAGCCCGGTGATCCAGTCCCGGCTGGTCGATCCCGGCACCGCGGAACCCGACTGGATGCAGTTCCTCGTCCTCATCCTGGTGTTCTCCGCGTTCGGCTGGATTCCGCTGGCGCTTTCCCTTCGCGCCACCGTCAGGTCGCTCCGGGAAAGGGATTTCGTGCAGTCCGCACGGGCGATGGGAGCGAGCGGATTCCATATCGTCTTCCGTGAACTCCTGCCGAATGTCCGGGCGCAGCTGCTGGTGCACGCCACCATGGCGGTGCCGACGTTCGTCGCCTCCGAGGCGGTGCTGTCGTTCCTCGGCGTCGGGATCAACGAGCCGATCCCGGACTGGGGCCGGATGATCTCCCGCGGCTCCGAGGTCTTCCAGGCCGATCCGACGTACATGTTCTTCCCCGGCATCGCGCTGCTGCTGTTCGTCCTCGCCTTCAACCTGCTCGGCGACGCCGTCCGGGACGCGCTGGACCCGCGCAGCGCCCGCTGAGGCGGCCGGTCCCCGACCGCTCGCCGCCGGCCGTCCGGCCCTCCCCGACCTTCCTCCCTTCTTTCGCCGTTCACCTATCCGCCCCGGGCCCCCGGGGCAAGGAGAGATTCGCCATGCGCTGGATCAGACCGTCCCTCGCCGTCGTCGCGACCGCCCTGCTGGCGACCTCCTGCTCGGCCGGCGCGGGCTCCACCTCCACCGGCACCGCCGCCTCGCCGAAGGACACCTCGCCGCTGACCGCCGCGCTCGGCACCGAGAAGGAGAGCGCCGGACCGGCCCCCGCCGTGCCCGGTGCCCGCGCGGGCGGCACGGTGAACGTCTACAACGCGACCGACTTCCGCCACCTCGACCCGCAGAAGGTGTACGCGGGCGCCGCCTACAACACCTCGCTGCTCTGGGGCCGCCAGCTCACCCAGTACCAGGTGGTGGACGGCAAGGCGAAGCTGGTCGGCGACCTCGCCACCGACACCGGCACCCCCGCCGACGGCGGCCGCACCTGGACGTACAGGCTGAAGGAGGGCGTGGCCTGGGAGGACGGCCAGCCGATCACCTCCCAGCAGGTCAAGTACGGCATCCAGCGCAGCTTCGGCAAGGGCTACGAGGTCGGCCCGCCGTACTGGCCGCAGTGGCTCACCGGCGAGGCGAGCTACGACGACGCCCGCAAGAAGTACGGCGGCCCGCAGGACGGCGACCTCGCCGCGATCGAGACGCCGGACGACCGCACCATCGTCTTCCACTTCCCGCAGCCGCAGGCCGACGTGCCCTACATGGCCGCCCAGTCCTCCTCGTCCCCGGTGCGCAAGGACAAGGACACCGGCACGGACTACGACCGGCTGCCGTACTCCAGCGGCCCGTACCGGATCGTCGAGCACGTCCAGAACACCCGCCTGGTCCTGGAGCGCAACCCGCACTGGAAGCCGGAGAGCGACCCGATCCGCAACCAGTACCCGGAGAAGTTCGTCTTCACGTTCGGCAAGGAAGCGCTCAACATCAACCAGGAGATCCTCTCCGGGCGCGACGGCGGAGCGGACGCGACCACGGTCGCCACCCAGCTCTCCCCCGAGCTGTACCAGACCGTGGACACCGACCCGAAGGCCAAGGAACTGGTCGTCTCGGGCCGGCAGGGCGCCTTCGTCACCCAGCTCGTGATCAACAACGAGCGGGTGGCCGACGTCGAGGTCCGCAGGGCCCTCCACCTCGCCTACCCGCGCCAGCAGGCCCGCCAGGTGCAGGGCGGCACCCGGGCCGGCGAACTCGCCACCACGCTCAGCTCCCCCGCGCTCGTCGACTGGCAGAAGTACGACCTGGACCCGGCCAAGCCGGAGGGCGACCCGGACGCCGCCAAGGCCACCCTCGCCAAGGCCAAGCAGGCCCCCGCCTCGCTCACCTACGCGTACGCCAACACGCCCAACGGGCAGCGGGTCGCCCAGGTCCTGGTCGACGGCTTCGCCAAGGCCGGCATCACCGTCGTGCCCAAGCCGATCGACCCCAAGGCGCTGCTGGACGAGACGCACCGCGCCGACTCCCCCTACGACCTGTGGGAGGAGACCAGCTCGGTCGACTGGCCGACGCCCTCCACGCTGATCCCGTTCTCCTTCGACGGCCGCGCCAACAGCGACCTCAACTCCGCCCGCTACCGCAACGCCGGGGTCGACAAGGAGATCGACCGGATCAACCAGATCGGCGAGCCGCGCCAGAAGGCCAAGGAGCTGTACGCGCTGGAGCAGACCGTGATGAAGGAGCTGCCGGTCCTGCCGTTCGCCTACCCGAACATGAACCAGCTGCGCGGCGCCAACGTCGGCGGGACGTTCATCCACCCGATCTACGGCTCGGTCAGCCTGGCCTGGGTCTACCTGAAGTCCTGACGCCCCGAAGTCCCCGGCGGCCCCGCCCGCCGCGCCGTGCACCGCACGCGCGGGCGGGGCCGCCCACCCCGACGCCCTCTGATTCGGACCGGCCACCATGCTCTCCTTCGCCCTGCGGCGGATCCTCCAGGCGATCGCCGTCCTGGCCGCGGTCTCCGCCGCCGCCTTCGTCCTCTTCTACGCCGCCCCCGCCGACCCGGCCCGCGCCGCCTGCGGTCCGCGCTGCGACACCGGCCAGGTCGCGGCGGTCCGTTCGAGCATGGGCCTGGACCAGCCGCTCCTCGCCCAGTACACCGACTACCTGGCCGGGGTCGTCGCCGGCCGGGACATCAAGGACGTCGACGGTTCGGTCATCCACTGCGACGCGCCCTGCCTCGGCTACTCCTACCGGCTGCACCAGCCGGTCACCGAGGCTCTGGTCGACCACCTGCCCGTCACCGTCTCGCTGGCCGTCGGCGCCTTCGCGTTCCTGCTGCTGTTCGGGCTCGGCACCGGCTTCGTCGCCGCCCTGCGCCACGGCACCCGGACGGACAAGCTCCTCTCCGGCTTCACCCTGGTCGGCGCCAGCGTGCAGATCTACTTCCTCGGGTACGTCGCACAGTGGGGGCTGGTCTACACCAGCGGGCTGCTGCCGCTGCCCTCCTACACCCCGCCGGCCACCGACCCGGCCGCCTGGGCCGGCGGGATGCTGCTCCCCTGGCTCGTCCTCGGCTTCGTCAACTCGGCCGTGTTCGCCCGGCTCTCGCGCTCCCAGCTGCTGGAGACGATGAACGAGGAGTACGTCCGGACTGCGCGCGGCAAGGGCCTCGGCCGGCTCCGCGCCCACCTCAAGTACACCTCGCGCGGCGCGGCCGGACCGCTGGTGCAGCTGCTCGGCCTGGAGGCGGGCGCGCTGCTCGGCGGTGCGGTGATCACCGAGACGGTGTTCGGGCTGAACGGCATCGGCCGGTTCGCCATCGAGGCCGTCGAGGGGCAGGACCTGCCGGCCGTGGTCGGTGCGGTGCTGCTGGCCGCCTGCTTCGTCGTGCTCTTCGTCGCGCTGGCCGACCTCGTGGTGGCCTGGCTCGACCCGCGCATCCGCCTCAGCTGACCCCGCCCCGCCGTTCCTGGAGCCTGTCCCGATGACCGAGCCCGCCACCACCCCGGACCCCGCCGAGGAGCCCGTGCTCCGCGTCCGCGACCTGTCCGTCTCCTTCGCCGACCCGCGCGGCGGCGCCCCCGTGGCCGCCGTACGCGGCCTCTCCTTCGACCTGGCCCGGGGCGAAGTGCTCGGTCTGGTGGGCGAGTCGGGCTCCGGCAAGTCCGTGACCGGACTCGCCGTGCTCGGCCTGCACGACCCGCGCACCACCACCGTCACCGGCTCGATCCGGCTGGGCGGGCAGGAGCTGGTGGGCGCCGAGGAGTCCGTGCTGCGCGAGGTGCGCGGCGGCCGGGTGGCGCTCGTCTTCCAGGACGCGCTCACCTCGCTCAGCCCGTTCCACGGGGTCGGTGCGCAGCTCGCCGAGATGTACCGGCTGCACCACCCCGGTGCCGGGCGCGCCGAGTCCGGGCGGCGGGCGGCCGAGATGCTGGACCGGGTCGGCATCCCGGGCACCCGGGTCCGCGACTACCCGCACCAGTTCTCGGGCGGCATGCGACAGCGCGTGATGATCGCGATGGCGCTGATGAACGACCCCGACGTGCTGATCGCCGACGAGCCGACCACCGCCCTCGACGCCCGCGTCCAGCGCCAGGTCCTCGACCTGCTCGGGGAGTTGCAGCGCGAACACGGCACGGCGGTGCTGCTGGTCAGCCACGACCTGGGTGTGGTCGCGGGCACGACGGACCGGACCCTGGTGCTGCGCGGGGGCGAGCAGGTGGAGACCGCCCCGACCGCGTCGCTGCTCGCCTCCCCCCGGCAGCCCTACACCCGGGCCCTGGTGGGCGCCGCGCTCACGCTGGACACGGTGCCGGGCACGCCGCTGCCGACGGTCGACGACCCGTCGCCCTCGTTCTCCTTCGCCGGGTGCGACGGTTCCGGCGCCGACACCGGAGCCCGTGCCCGTGCCGGAGCCGGTGCTCCCCAGGACGCTCCCGGCGGTTCACCCGGCGGGGCCGCGCGGGACGGTCGATGGCTGGTCGAGGTCGAGGACCTCGCCGTGCACTTCCCCGGCCGCCGCCGCTTCCCCGGCCGCCGGGCCGAACCCGTCCGGGCGGTCGAGGGGGTCAGCCTGCGGATCGCCCCCGGCGAGACCCTCGGCCTGGTCGGCGAGTCCGGCTCCGGCAAGTCCACCACCTCCCGCGTCCTGGCCGGCCTCCAGCCCGTCACCGGCGGGACCGTGCGGTACGACGGCGTGGACGCCACCGCCCCGGACCGGGCGCTCCGGCGGCGCCTCAGCAAGGAGATCCAGCTGGTCTTCCAGGATCCGTACGCCTCGCTCAACCCGCGCCGTACGATCGCCCAGACCCTGGACACCCCGCTGAGCCTGCACACCGCGCTGACCCCGGCGGAACGCCGCGACCGGTCCGCCGAACTGCTGGAACAGGTCGGCCTGCCGTCCTCGCACCTGGACCGCTACCCACACGAGTTCTCCGGCGGCCAGCGCCAGCGGATCGGCATCGCCCGCGCGCTCGCCCCCGAACCCCGGCTGATCATCGCCGACGAACCGGTCTCCGCACTGGACGTCTCGGTCCAGGCCCAGGTGCTCAACCTGCTGATGGAGCTGCGCGAACGGCTCGACGTCGCCTTCCTGTTCGTCTCCCACGACCTCGCGGTGGTCCGGCACTTCTGCGACCGGGTGGCCGTGATGCACCGGGGCCGGCTGGTCGAGTCCACCGACCGGGACCAGCTGTTCGCCGCCCCGCACACCGAGTACACCCGGGAGCTGCTGGCAGCCGCGCACTGAGGCCCGGCCGGCGCCCCTTCCCGCCGTGTCGGTTCCGGCACCCCGGTACCGCTCCGTCTACGATCGATCACCGGCAGTGACCCGCGCGTCCCCAAGAAGGGGTTCCGATGAGCCTAGTCCGCCAATCCGCCACCCTCCTCTACCTGTTGGGCCGCCTCCATCCCGAGGCGATCGACGGCATCACCCCGCACCTGCCCGTCCTGGGCCCCACCCGGCACGTGCACCTCGCCAACAGCGGCGGCGGGCCCGTGACCCTCGACCCGCAACCGATCCCGCCGGGCGCCGCCGAGCTGCGGCTCGCCGTCTCCGGCACCGTCAACGCGGTGGCCAACGCCGCCATCACCGCCCGCCTCTCCGGTGGCAACGTGCGGAACATCCTCACCGAGGTCGGTGACGACTGGTGCGGCACCCCGCACGGCAGGATCCCGTGGCCGAAGCACTGGCCGCTGCCCTGGCCGCCCGGGGAGCCCTACCCGATCGACCCCGTGTACGCCACCCCGGCCGTCCAGGCCCAGGCCGCGCTGGCCTTCCAGTCCTACGCCGGGGGCGTCGCCGACGAGGAACTCGGCTCCGCCTTCGGCGACCTGGCGGAACGACTGGCGGACGCGGCGCTCCGGAGCGCGGGCTGAGGACGCGCTCCCGCCCGGGACGGTCGGCGTCGAGGAGCGTGCGGCACACCCGTGTCGCGCCGCTCGCCGCCGACGGCCGCCACCGGGCCGGCAGGGGCGGCCGGCAGGGGCGGCCGGGACGGGAGGCGGGGGCGGGAGGCGGTTGCCGGCTTCGGCTGCGCGACGGCGCGGCGGCGGGTTAGCGTGCAGACTTCGGAGCGATCACCAACCGAGGGGGCACCGTGTCGGAGGAACTGCTGGTCGCCAAGATCAACCACGGCTTCGACCATCTGGACGCCGACGGGGACGGCCTGCTGACCGAGCGCGACCACGTCCTGATGGGGCATGCGGTGGCCCGGTCGCTCGGCCACGCCGAGGGGTCGGCGACGGAGGAACGGATCGTCGGCGCCTACCTGGCCATCTGGCGCGACCTGCACCTCGCCCACCTGCCGGAGGGCACCACGGCGGTCACCCGGGAGCAGTTCACCGCCTCGACCCTCTCGGTCGCCGACGACCCGGCCGCCGCACGGGCCGTCTTCGGGACGCTGGCCGAGGCGTTCCTGGCCGTCGCCGACGTGGACGGCAGCGGGACCGTCGACGCCGGCGAGTTCTTCGTCTTCCAGCGGGGCCACTTCTCCGCGCTCTCCCGCGACGACGCGGACGAGGCGTTCCGCCGGCTCGACCTGGACGGTGACGGGCGGCTCTCCGCCGCCGAATTCGTCTCCGGCATCGTCGAGTTCTGGACCAGTCGCGACCCCGACGCGCCCGGCAACTGGTGGGCCGGCAAGCCGTCCGCACTGTTCTGACCGACCCGGGCGGGTCGGCCGGGGGCGCGGGCGTCCCGGCGTAGGCTGGTCGGCATGCTCCTGTGGATCAACGGCCCGTTCGGCGGCGGCAAGACCCAGGTGTCGCACGAGCTGCGGCGACGGCTGCCCGGCAGCGTGGTCTGCGACCCCGAGGAGGTCGGCTTCGGGCTGCACCGGATGACCCCCCGGCCACTGCGGGGAGACTTCCAGGACCTGCCCGCCTGGCGCCAGGGCGTGTACGAGGTGCTCGACCGCACGCTCGGCCACCACCGGGGCACGGTGATCGCGCCGATGACGGTCACCGAGCCCGCCTACCTCGCCGAGACCGTGGGCCGGCTGCGCGAACGAGGCCACGACGTCCGGCACTTCGCCCTCCTGGCCGAACGGGAGGAGGTGCTGCGACGGCTGCGTGAACGCGGGGCCGGGCACGCCGTGCGGCTGGTCGCCGGGAAGGACGCGCCACTGCGCCGGGAGAGCTTCGCGGTGTCGCGGCTCGACCACTGCCTGGACCGCCTCAGCCGCGACGAGTTCGGCGAACACGTCCGGACCGACCGCCTCACCGTGCCCCAGGTGGCCGAACACCTCGCCGCGGCAGCCGGGTTGACACTCACGCCGAACACCGACGGCCCGCTGCGCGGGCGCCTTCGACGCGCCCTGGTCGGGGTCCGGCACATCCGGTTCGTCTGAGCGGACGGCGGCCCGGCAGCGGCGACCGGTCGACCGGCGGCACGAGCCCCACGGACGGCACCGGCGGCACGGACGGAACGGACGGAGCGAACAGGGGAAGAGAAGGAAAGACGGGGGAAGACGTGCGTCGTTACATCCTCACCGGCACACCGGGCGCCGGAAAGACCACCCTGCTGGCAGAGTTGGCCCGCCGCGGCTACTCCGTCACGGCGGAGGCCGCCACCGACGTGATCGCCCGCCGGCAGGCCGCCGGGGATCCGGAGCCGTGGACGCGGGCCGGTTTCGTCGACGAGGTCGTCACCCTGCAGCGCGAGCGGGCGGCGACGGCGACGGCGCCCGGGGAGGTCCGGTTCCACGACCGGTCCCCGGTCTGCACCGAGGCCTTGCGCACCTTCCTCGGCCGCCCCGCGTCCCCCGCGCTCACCGCCGAGCTGCGGCGCATCGGCGACGAACACGTCTACCGGAGCGAGGTGTTCTTCGTCCGCAACCTCGGCTTCGTCGAGCCGACGGCCGCCCGGCGGATCTCCTTCGAGGACGCGCTGACCTTCGAGCGGCTGCACGAGCGGGCCTACCGGGCGCACGGCTACCGGCTGATCGACGTCCCGGCAGCCGGGGTGGCCGAGCGGGCGGACCTGATCGAGGCGGTCCTCGCGCGCACCGCGCCGCACCGGTGAGGGCGAGCCACCGGACGAGGTGAGGGACAGGACGGCGGACGCGGTCACGGGTCGGAGACCAGCTCCTTCCCGGATCCCCCTTGCAACCACTACGGCCGGAGTACTATAACTGTCGTGGTCAGGGCGCGAGGCCCTCACCGAAACCCAAGGACGTGCATGCGCAAGCTCACCTACTACGTCGGCGCCACCCTCGACGGCTTCATCGCCGCGCCGGACGGCGACTTCGAGGTCCTCATGCAGTACGTCTCCGGCGACTTCCTCTCCTTCATGGTCGGCGAGTTCCCCGAGACCCTGCCCACGCCGGGCCGCACCGCACTGGGCGCGGCGGACGCTCCCAACAGGCGCTTCGACACCGTGCTCATGGGTCGCGGCACGTACGAACCGGGGCTGCCCGTCGGGCTCGCCAACCCCTACGCCCACCTGCGACAGCTGGTCTTCTCCCGCTCCCTGACGCAGAGCCCCGACCCCGCGGTCGAGGTCACGGCCGCCGACCCGCTGACCCGGGTCCGCGCACTCAAGCAGGAGGACGGCCTCGGCATCTGGCTGTGCGGGGGCGCCGATCTGGCCGGACAACTCCTCCCCGAGATCGACGAGTTGATCGTCAAGCAGTACCCGGTCGTGACCGGCTCGGGCATTCCGATGTTCCGCGCGGGCTTCGCGCCGCACACCTTCCGACTCGAAGCGTCCCGCACCTTCGACAACGGGGTCGCCGTCCTCACTTACGCGAAGTCCGACTGACGCTCACCACCAGGCAGACACCCACGACCACGATCGCCCCACCCAGCAGGGTGGGGCCGGTCAGTGGCTCGGCCAGCACCAGCCAGCCGAGCAGCACCGCCACCACCGGGTTCACGTAGGCGTAGGTGGCGACCAGGGTCAGCGGCGCCGAGCGCAACAGCCACGCGTACGCGGTGTAGGCGACCAGCGAGCCGAACACGACCAGGAACCCGAGTGCCAGCCAGGACCGCCCGGAGACCTCGCCCAGGTCGAGCCCGTGCTGCTCACCGCGCACCAGTCCTATCAGCAGGTTGCCGAGCCCGCCGGCGAGCATCTGGTAGGCACTCGCGGCGAAGACGTTGCCGGGCATCCGGATCCGCTTCGCGGCGAACGACCCGAACGCCCAGGTGACCGTGCCGCAGACCACCGCGATCACGCCGCCGATCGCGATGTCGCCGCCGATCGCGGGCGCCGAGAGCACCCCCAGCCCGACCAGTCCGAACAGGACGCCGGCCAGTTCCACCGGCTTGGGCCGGTGGCCGTCCGCCGCCGTCAACAGGACCATCCACAGCGGCACCACGGCCACCACCAGCGCGGCCAGACCGGACGGGATCGAGTTCTCGCCGAGCACCACCAGGCCGTTCCCGCCGGTCAGCAGCAGCCCGCCGACCAGCGCGGAGGATCCCAGCTGCCGCAGGTCCACCCGGAGCCCCTCGCGCCCGTGGCGGAGCGCGACGAACCCGACGAGCAGCAGGCCGGCGGTCAGGAACCGCGCCGCGGCGGAGAGGAACGACGGCATCGTCTCCAGCGCGATCCGGATCGCCAGGTACGTCGATCCCCACACCACGTACACGATCCCGAGGGCCACCCACACCTGCCCTCCCAACCGCGCCGCCGCGGGACCGGCACCGGCGGGGCCCGCGTCGACGGGACGGGCATCGGCGGGTGCGGCACCGGCGGGTGCGGCGGCGGAGGCCGCGCCCGGCTTGCCTGCGACGGGTGCTGTCATGGGTGTCCCCCTAAGACGGTACTGGCGTTCACCCGCCATGACACCGCATCAGCCGACCTGGACGCCAGTGGGTATCACCGGACGATCGGCCACCGGGCACCGAAAGCAGCCCCATCCGGACAAACCCGGCACCGGACGGCAGCCGGCGGCGGGGTGACGGCAGAGCAGCGGACGAGGCTGCGGACGACGCAGCGGACGGAGGCCGACGGGCGGCGCGCGGACTCCGGACCACGAACGACGGCCGGGGGGTGGCGCCCGGCGGACGACGAGTGCTGGAATCTGTCACCCGCCGATGCCGTCCGTCGGCCGCCCGGTCCCGCAGGAGAGCCCCATGCCCACCGCCCCGCCCGCCCCCGACCTCCCCTTCTTCGTCTACGGCACGCTCCGCCCCGGCGGGCGCAACCACGCCGTGTACCTGGCGGGCCGGTGCGCCGAGGTCCGCGGCGCGGTCCTGGAAGGAGCGGCCCTGCACGAGGGACCGGGGTTCCCCTACGCGGTACCGGACGCCGCGCCCGGGCGGCGGATCGTCGGCGAACTCGTCACGGTCCGCCGGGGCGCGTACCCGGAGGCGCTCACCGCCCTGGACCGCCTGGAGGACTGCCGGACGGACGGCACCGGGGAGTACGTCCGGGAGCGGCTGGCCGTCCGGACCGCCGACGGCGGCACGGCGGAGGCGTGGGTGTACCTGGCCGGCCCGGACGTCGCCGCCCGGCTGCGCGCGCACCCCGCGCTGATCGCGTCCGGGGACTGGCTGCGGGCACGCTGAGGGCGCGGGCCCCGTCCTCGGCCCGCGCCCTCCCTCGCCGTCACGCCCTCAGGCCGTCACGCGCTCAGGTCGTCACGCCCTCGCACCTCGGGCGTCAGTCCTTGCCCACGCCCGAGGCGACCCGGTCGCCGAGCGCCTTGTCGACGTTGCGCCAGTACTGCACCGCCCGGTCCAGCACCGGATCGCTGACCCCGCCCTTGAGGTGCCCGACGATGTTGGACACCAGCCGGTCGCGCTCCGCGTCGTCCAGCACCTTGCGGACCATCGTGCCCGCCTGACCCCAGTCGTCGTCCTCGGCGTGCAGCGAGTAGGCCTCGCGCACCATGTCGCCGGAGGTCTGCCAGCCGGCGGACGGATCGTCGTACACCTTCGGGTCCGCGGCCGGCCCGCCCTTGGAGTTGGGCGCGTACGGCGCCGCGGTACGGGCCGGGTCGAACCGCATCGGGCCGTCCTTGGCGTACGAGTGCACCGGGACGTGCGGCCGGTTCGGCGGCAGCTGCGCGTAGTTGGGACCGATCCGGTACCGGTGGGTGTCGGGGTAGGAGAAGATCCGGCCGAGCAGCATCTTGTCCGGCGAGACGCTGATCCCGGGCACCAGGTTGGCCGGTTCGAAGGCGGACTGCTCGATGTGGACGAAGTAGTCCTCGGGGTTGCGGTTCAGGGTCATCGTGCCGACCTTGACCAGGGGGTAGTCGCCGTGCGGCCAGACCTTGGTGAGGTCGAAGGGGTTGAACCGGTAACCGGGCGCCTCGTCGAACGGCATCACCTGCACGTACAGCGTCCAGGACGGCGGGTTGCCCCCGTCGATCGCCTGCCAGAGGTCCTCGCGGTGCAGGTCCGGGTCGGAGCCGGCCAGCCGGTCGGCATCGGCCTGGGTGAGGAACTCGACGCCCTGGTCGGTCTTGAAGTGGTACTTCACCCAGAACCGCTCGCCACCGGAGTTGATCCACATGTAGGTGTGCGAGCCGTACCCGTTCATGTGCCGGTACGACTTCGGAAGGCCGCGGTCCCCCATCAGCCAGGTGACCATGTGGGCGGACTCCGGCGAGAGCGTCCAGAAGTCCCACTGCATGTCGTGGTCGCGCAGACCGTTGTCCGTGCGCCGCTTCTGCGAGCGGATGAAGTCCTGGAACTTGATCGTGTCGCGGACGAAGAAGACCGGCGTGTTGTTGCCGACCAGGTCGTAGTTGCCGTCCTCGGTGTAGAACTTCAGCGCGAAGCCGCGCGGGTCGCGCCAGGTGTCCGGACTGCCCTGCTCACCGGCGACGGTCGAGAACCGGGCCAGCATCTCCGTCCGCTTGCCCGGCTGGAACAACGTCGCCTTCGTGTAGCGGCTGACGTCCTCCGTCGTCTCGAAGACGCCGTACGCCCCGGACCCCTTCGCGTGCACCACCCGCTCCGGCACCCGTTCACGGTTGAACTGGGCCATCTTCTCGATCAGGTAGTGGTCGTGGAGCAGGATCGGGCCGTCCCTCCCCACCGTGAGCGAGTTGTCGTCGCTCGGCACCGGGATCCCGGCGTTGTTGGTGGTGTACGGGACCGCTGACTCGGACATGGTGCCCTCCGTTGCGTGCTGAGGTCCCCCCGGTCGACGCTAACCCCGCCCGGCAGGGCATGCACCCTGGCCACCCCCCGGACGGACAGCGCCAGGTAGGCTGCCCCGGGGCCGAAACCGCAAACCCGGCCGGCGGGCCCCGAGCCACCCCCGCAGATCCACAAGGAGCCCCCCGGTGCCCCAGCAGCCACCCCCGCTCACCGTCGTCGGGATCGGGGCGGACGGCTGGCCCGGCCTCGCCGGCACCGCGCGGGCCTCGCTGCGGACGGCCGAGGTGGTGATCGGCGGCCCCCGGCAGCTCGACCTCCTCCCCGCGGACGAGGTCTCCGCCGAACGGGTGCCGTGGCCGACCCCGCTGCGCCCGGCCGTCCCGGGGCTGCTCGCCCGGTACGCGGACCGCCGCGTCGCCGTCCTGGCCAGCGGCGACCCGATGTTCTACGGCATCGGCCGCACCCTCGCGGAGATCGCCGGCCCCGACCGGCTGCGCGTCCTGCCGCACCCCTCCTCCGTGACGTACGCCTGTGCCCGGCTCGGCTGGCCGCTGGAGTCCACCGAGGTCGTCAGCCTGGTCGGCCGCCCCCTGGACGCCCTGCGCCTCGCCCTCAACCCCGGGCGCCGCCTGCTCGTCCTCAGCGCCGACGCCGACGGGCCCGGTGCCGTCGCCGCGCTGCTCACCGCGAGCGGCTTCGGCGCCGCCCGGCTGCGGGTGCTGGAACAGCTCGGCGGCCCCGCCGAACGGCAGCTCGACGGCCCCGCCGACGGCTGGCCGCACCCGCCCGGCGACCGGCTCAACCTGATCGCGGTCGACCTCGGCGACACCGGCCCCCGCACCCCGGTCGTCCCCGGCCTGCCCGACGGCGCGTACGAGAACGACGGCCAGCTGACCAAACGCCACGTCCGTGCCGCCACCCTGGCCACCCTCGCGCCCGTCCCCGGCGAACTGCTCTGGGACGTCGGCGGCGGCTCCGGGTCGATCGCGATCGAGTGGCTGCGCGCGCACCGCGACAACCGGGCCGTCACCGTCGAACGCGACCCCGTCCGGGCCGGGCGGATCGCCCGCAACGCCGCCGCGCTCGGTGTCCCCCGGCTGCGCGTCGTCACCGGCGCCGCACCCGCCGCGCTCGCCGGGCTGCCCGCCCCCGACGCGGTGTTCGTCGGCGGCGGGCTCACCGCGCCCGGCCTGCTGGACGCCTGCTGGACCGCGCTGGCGCCGGGCGGGCGGCTGGTCGCCAACACCGTGACCCTGGAGTCGGAGGCACTGCTCACCGAGTGGTACCGGCGGCACGGCGGCGAGCTGCTGCGGCTCGCCGTCGCCCACGCCGTCCCGGTCGGCGGCTTCACCGGCTGGCGCCAGGCCATGCCGGTCACCCAGTGGTCCGCCGCCAAGCCTGCCGCCCAGTCCCTCACCCCCCGGGAGAACGCCTCGTGACCGTCCACTTCATCGGGGCCGGCCCCGGCGCCGCCGACCTGATCACCCTGCGCGGCCAGCGGATCCTGGCCCGCGCCGAGGTCTGCCTCTACGCGGGCAGTCTGGTGCCTCGCGAGCTGCTGGACGAGTGCCCGCCGGGCGCCCGCCTGGTCGACACCGCCAACCTCAACCTCGACCAGATCGTCGAGGAGCTGGTCCGCGCCCACCGGGCCGGACAGGACGTGGCCCGCCTGCACTCCGGCGACCCGTCCGTGTTCAGCGCCGTCGCCGAGCAGATGCGCCGGCTCGACGCGGCCGGCGTCCCGTACGAGGTCGTACCCGGCGTGCCGGCCTTCGCCGCCGCGGCCGCCGCCCTCAAGCGCGAGCTGACGGTGCCGACCGTCGGCCAGACCGTCATCCTCACCCGGATCGCCAAGCGCGCCACCCCCATGCCGGAGGGCGAGGACCTCGCCACCCTCGGCCGCAGCGGCGCCCTGCTCGTCCTGCACCTGGCCGCCGGGTACGTCGACGACGTGGTGGAGCAGCTGCTGCCGCACTACGGCGCCGACTGCCCGGCCGCCGTCGTCGCGATGGCCAGCCGGCCGGACGAGCTGGTGCTGCGCGGCACCGTCGGCTCGATCGCCGGACAGCTGAAGGAGACGGGCGTGGTCCGCACCGCGGTGATCATCGTCGGCCGGACCCTCGCCGCCGAGCAGTTCCGCGACAGCCACCTCTACTCGGCGGACCGCGAGCGCCCGCACGAGCCCTGCGGGTCGTAGTGGCGCCCCACCTGCTCGTCCTCGGCGGGACGACCGAGGCGCGGACGCTCGCCGCCGCCCTGGCCGGCTCGCCGCTCAGGGTCACCAGTTCCCTCGCCGGGCGGGTCGCGGACCCGCGGCTGCCCGTCGGCGAGGTCCGGATCGGCGGCTTCGGCGGCCCGGACGGCCTCGCCGCGTGGCTGCGCGCCGAACGGGTGGACGCCGTGGTCGACGCCACCCACCCGTTCGCCGCCGTCATGTCCCGCAACGCCGCCGAGGCCGCCGCCGCGACCGGCGTGCCGCTGCTCGCACTGCGCCGCCCCGGCTGGACGCCGGTGGAGGGCGACCGCTGGCACCCGGCCGCCTCCCTCGCCGCCGCGGCGGAGCTGCTTCCCCCGCTCGGCCGGCGGATCCTGCTCACCACCGGACGGCAGGGCATCGGCGCGTTCGCCCACCTCGACGGTCTGCACTTCACGGCCCGGTCGGTCGATCCGCCCGAGCCGCCGGTGCCCGCCTCGCTCCACGTCCTGCTGGACCGCGGCCCGTTCACGCTGGAGGGCGAACGCGCGCTGCTCCGCGAGCACCGCATCGACGTCGTGGTCACCAAGGACAGCGGCGGCGCGGCCACCGCCCCCAAGCTCACGGCCGCCCGTGAACTGGCCCTGCCCGTGGTGGTCGTGGAGCGTCCGCCGCTCCCGGCCGGCGTCCCGGTCGTGGAGACCGTCGGAGCCGCGCAGGAGTGGATCGCCGGGCTCGACCCGAGGGCCTAGGCCCGCGTCCGCCCCTCGAAAACCCGGTGCCGTGGGCCGACCGCCCTGCGAGCATGATCCGATGGACGCCTACGATCGCGCCGACGCCGCGCGGACCGAACCCCTCCGCACCGCCGACGAGCGTGCCACCCTGGTCACCTTCCTGGACCACCAGCGGGCCACGTTCGTGATGAAGTGCGCCGGACTGACCACCGAACAGCTCCGCGCCCGCCCCCTCGCGCCCTCCGCCCTCTCGCTGCTCGGCCTGGCCCGCCACCTCGCCGAGGTCGAGCGCGGCTGGTTCCGCAACGTCCTCGCCGACGAGGCCGTGCCCGGCTACTGGAAGCGCCCCGACGGGAGCTTCAGCGAGTTCGACGTCGAGGACGCCGATCCGGAGGAGGCCTTCGCCGTCTGGCGCGGCGAGTGCGAGCACGCCCGGCAACTCGTCGCCGCCACTGAGTCGTTGGACTTCGTCGGGCACTACCGGGGGAGCACCGGGGCCGACGGCGACGACGCCTACTCGCTCCGCTGGATCCTCACCCACATGATCGAGGAGTACGCCCGCCACAACGGCCACGCCGACCTCC
>NZ_JBHXKE010000190.1:0-19654 GCF_042722765.1 Kitasatospora sp. NPDC058406 | reverse complement strand
GTGCTGTGCCCTGCTGCTGTTCGGTCATGCGCCCATCCTCCCTCGCGGTCCGCCACCGCTCGCGGAGCGGCACCGTCGGTCGCGGAGGCCGCCCGTGGGAGCGGGCGGCCTCGTCGTCACTCCCCCGTCGGGAGCGGTCAGTCGCTCGCCCCCGGCTCCGCCAGGGAATCGCCCTCCGCCTGGGAGGTGTCCTGCGCGTGCTGGTTCTGCATCGAGGTGATGCCCTCCTCCGGGTCGGCCGCGCGGACGTCCTCGTCCCGGTCGGCGCCCACCTCGGAGCGTGCGCTCATGTCGGTCATCGCGGGCTCCTCTGCTCGGGCCGGCCGAGCCGCCCCGATCCGGCGCGACACGCCGCCGTGCCGGACGGACACCGGCCGTGCTCTCTCTCGCCCCTCAAGCCTGCCTCCGCGCCCGCGCCACGGCCAACCGGACCGGCCCGGAAGCCGGCGGGAGGTCGTGCGAAGGACGGTGCGGAGGCCCTACGGAGGCCGCACGGGCGACCTTCGGGGGGAAGGCTGCCCGGCCTTTCGAAGAGCATTCCTGTGACTGACCACCCGACCCGGCCGCCCCCCCCGAGCCCTGCTCCGCGGGACCCCGCCCGCCCCCGGTCGGCCGCCCCGCCGGCCGACGGCCTCCGAGGTCACCAGCTGACCGGCAGCGACCTCAGCCCGTAGATCACCGCCTCGGTGCGGAAGTCCAGCTCGCTCTCCGGCACCGCGAGCCGCAGCCCCGGCAGCCGCCGGAACAGCGTGGCCAGCGCGATCTGCAGCTCCGCCCTGGCCAGCGGCTGGCCCAGGCACTGGTGCACCCCGAAACCGAAGGCGACGTGCCGTCGGGCGTCCCGGCCGAGGTCCAGCTCGTCGGTGGGCAGCCGGTCCTCGCCGCCGAACAGCCGCTCGTCCCGGTTCGCGGTCGACAGCATCGCGATCACGCCCTCCCCGGCGCGGACCGGCGTGCCGCCCAGGTCGACGTCCTCCACCGCCAGCCGCGGCACCCCGGTGTGCACGATGGTGAGCAGCCGCAGCAGCTCCTCCACCGCTCCGGGGAGCGTTGCCGGGTCGGCCAGCCGGGCGGCCTGCTCCGGGTGGCGCAGCACCAGGGCGGTGGAGAGCCCGATCATGTTGGCCGTGGTCTCGTGGCCCGCGACCAGGAGCAGAAGCCCGGTCGTGGCGATCTGCCGGGGGGTGAGGTCGTCGCGGGTCGCGAGCCGGCTGAGGATGTCGTCGCCGGGCCGGTCCCGCTTGCGGGTGGCGAGGTCGCCGAGGTAGTCGAGGAGCTCGTTCTGCGCCCGGGCGACCTCCTCCTTCGCGGCGTTGATGGTGAGCAGCAGCCGGCTGCGCTCCTGGAACGCCTCCCGGTCCGCGTACGGGACCCCGAGCAGCAGGCAGATCACCAGGGAAGGCACCGGCAGCGCGAAGTGGGCGACCAGGTCGGCGGGCGCGCCCTCGGCGGTCATCCGGTCGAGCGCCCGGTCCACGATCTGCTGGATGCCGGGCCGCAGCGCCTCCACCCGCCTGACCAGGAAGTCGCCGGTGACCATCCGGCGGAGCCGGGCGTGCTCGGGGTCGTCGAGACGGAGGAAGGACGGGTTGGTGGCGATGATCTCGCGCTGCCCGACGGTGAGGAACGGGAACTCGGGCCTGCGGGCGTCGGCGCTGAACCGCCGGTCGGAGAGGACCGTGCGGACCTCCTCGTAGCCGGTGACCAGCCAGCAGGAGGTGCCGTCCGGCAGTTCGGCCCGGCTGACCGGGCCGGAGCCGGCCGCTTCGGTGTACACGGGCGGCGGGCTGTACGGGCAACGGGTGTCGTGGCGGGCCGGGAGCAGCGGGGCCGGGGCGGTGGGTGTGCTCGTCAAGGTGAGGTCTCCTCGTATGACGACGTGGGCACAGGTCGACGAAGTGATGCGTGAAGTGATGCGCGAGGCGGGGTACGCGGCACGGTGCGGCGAACGGGGCGCGGCGCGACGGGGTGGTTCAGGGGCGGGGAGGGGCCGGTGCCTACGCCGCGTCGCCGCTCGTCCGGCCGTCGGAGCCCCCGGCGGGGCCGGTGCCCTCGGTGACGGTGATCGCGCCACCCGGGCAGAGCTGGGCGGCGAGCCGGACGTCGGCGAACCGGGAGAGCTCCACGACGACCGGACGAAGCCTCACCAGCCCGTCCGCGTCGTCCTGCTCGAAGAGCTCCGGCACGGTCATGACGCACTGGCCGGAGCTGCAGCAGCGGTCCGGATCGACACTCACGCGCATGGTCGGACACCTCTCACTGGTGTGGCACCGGACTGCCCGGGCCGTGCCGCCCCCGCTGTCGGTGTCAACCTAGCCCCAGTTCCCGTCGCACACGAAGAGTGCGTGGCCGCCTTGCGTAGAATGGCCGGTTTGCCACTGCTCGTGAACGCGTGTGGCAAAACCGACGTTTGATTGCGGATCGGACGGAGTGGCGGGCCGACCGGCCCGGGTGGCCCGGCCCGGTCGCGCGGCGTCCTCACAGCCCTTCGGCGGCGGCGATCTCCCGGACGGCGGCCACGGTGTCCGCCTCGGCCGCGGGCTTGTCGCTCCGGTAGCGCACCACCCGGGCGAAGCGGAGCGCCAGCCCGGCCGGGTAGCGGGGACTGCGCTGCACACCGTCGAAGGCGATCTCCACCACCAGCTCCGGCCGCACCCGTACCGTCCACGCGTCCCGCTCGACCTCACGGGCGAGCAGCGCCGCGGTCTGCCAGGCGAGAGTCTCGTCGGTCAGCCCCTTGAAGGTCTTGCCGAGCATCACCCACGGCCCCAGCCCCGGTTCGGCGCCCGCGCGGGCACCGAGGTGCAGGTTGCTGAGGAGGCCGCTCCGCCGCCCGCTGCCCCACTCGGCGGCCAGCACCACCAGGTCCAGGGTGTGCCGGGGCTTGACCTTGATCCATCCGGCGCCGCGCCGGCCCGCCCGGTAGCCGGCCGCCGGGTCCTTGACCAGCACCCCTTCGTGTCCGCGCGCGAGGGTGGCCCGGAAGAAGGCCAGCGCCTCGTCGCCGTCGTCGGTCTCGGCGCGCGCCACCCGCAGGTCCTCCGGGACGGCCCCGGTCAGGGCGGCCCAGCGTTCCCGGCCGGGCCGGTCCACCAGGTCCTCGCCGTCCCGGTGCAGCAGGTCGAAGAAGTGCACGCTGAGCGGGACCTCGGCGCGCAGGCGTTCCGGGTCCCGGCGGGCGGCGGTCCGGGCGGCGGTCTCCTGGAAGGGGCGCGGGCGGCCGTCGGGGCCGAGCGCGATCGCCTCGCCGTCCAGCACGGCCGACCGGACCGGCAGGGCCAGGGCGGCCTCCACCACCTCGGGGACCCGCGCGGTGATGTCGTCCAGCGAGCGGGTGAAGGCCGCCACCTCGCCGCCGTCCCGGTGCACCTGGAGCCGGATGCCGTCCAGCTTCCACTCCAGTGCCGCCGGGCCGTCGATCCGCTCCAGGGCGGTCCCGACGTCCGGCGCCGAGGCCGCCAGCATCGGCCGGACCGGGCGGCCCACCTCCAGCCGGAACGCGTCCAGCGCCGGCACGCCGCCGCTCAGTGCCGCCGCCGCGACCGCCCGCGCCGAGCCCCGGAACATCAGCGCCCGGCGCACGGCCGCCGCCGGCACCCCGGCGGCGCGCGCCACGGCATCGGCCACCACCGCGTCCAGCGCGCCCTGGCGAAGATCCCCGATCAGGACCGCGCGGAGGAAGGTCTGTTCGGCCTCGGTGGCCCGCTCGAAGAGGCCCGCCAGCAGCCGGCGCCGCTCGGCCTGGGCGCCCGTGCCGTGCACGGCCGAGATCTCCTCCAGGATCCGCTCCGTCTCCCGGACCCCGAGCACGGGCTCGGCCCCGGCGGGCGGCAGATCGCGCAGGGCGGCCGGTCCGATGCCGGTCCGCATCCGCTGGGACTCGCCGGAGAGCAGTGCGACCGCCGCCGGGGCCTCCTCGGGGCCGAGGCCGCGCAGGCAGTCCGCGAGCAGTTCGGTCTTGGCCCGACGGCCCGGCTCGGCCGCGACGGCTCGGGAGGTCAGGGCCAGGTGCCGGAGCAGCATCGCGGGCTCCTCGGGGAACGGGGGAACGGGTGGGCGGGCGGGGTCCAGCATCGACGACGCGGACCGATCGCGCGCGGCGGACACGCCCCGCTGCCGCCCGTCCCGCTCCCGGTCGGGGGTGCCGGGCGGTCGCGCTGCCCCGTTCCGCGCCGCCCTGCCGCCCTGCCGCCCTGTCCGCTGCCGCGGTGGAGTGAGGGCGGGACCGTACTTGGCCGGACTGTCGATCGGCTCCGAACCGACGGTCCGTCATGCTGTCCCGCGACCGCAGGACCGCACCAGGACCGCACCAGGACCGCAGCTACCCGGGGAGCCCGCCATGACGTCCGAGACCACCCCCGCCCGCTGGACCGTGGACGCCCCGGACAGCGGGGACTTCGCCGCCTGGCGGGAGCTGTTCCGGGGGTACTGCGCGTTCTACCGGGTCCCGTGCCCGGAGGAGAAGGCCGAGCTGGTCTGGTCGTGGCTCACCGACCCCGCCCATGAGCTGGACGGCCTGCTGGTCCGCGACACCGACGGCACCCCGGTCGGCCTGGCCCACTACCGCCCCTTCGTCCGCCCCCTGCACGGCGCCGTCGCCGGCTTCCTCGACGACCTCTTCGTCGCCCCGGCCGTCCGCGGCGGCGGCGCGGTCGACGCGTTGCTCGCCCGCCTGCGCGGGATCGCCGCCGAACGGGGCTGGAACACGGTCCGGTGGATCACCGCCGACGACAACCACCGGGCCCGCAGCAAGTACGACCAGGTCGCCGTCCGCACGATGTTCGTCACCTACGACATGCCCCCGGCGGCCTCCGTCGCCGCGACGGGGCACTGACCGGCCGGGTCGTCGGGTCGCAGGGGCGCCGGTCCGTGGCCGGGCCGGGCGGGCCGGGCGCCCGACTCGGCGGGCCCGGTCGTAGACCACGGCCACCGTGCCGTGCTCGCCCGCGGCCTGACTGGCGAGTGTCCACGTCCCGGTGGGCAGGCCGTCGTCGAAGAGTCGGGGGCCGCCGCCGAGGAAGACGGGGCAGACCGTGAGCGCCAGACGGTCGACGAGGTCGGCCGCCAGCAGGGCCTTGATGACGCTCGCGCTGGAGAGCACGAGGATGTCGCCGCCCTCGGCGGACCTCAGATCCGCGACCACCTCGGCGGTCGGTCCGTCGACGATCGTCGTGCGCTCCCAGGGCGCCTCGCGGAGCGTGGAGGAGAGCACCACCTTCTCGGTGTCGACGAGCCACCTCGCGAAGCCCACGTCGCGCGGGTCGGCCCCCTCCGTGTCGAGGACGGTGGGCCAGAACCCGAGGAAGCCCTCGGCGCAGATACCCCCACGGGGGTAGCGGCACGCGGCCGGCCCCGCCGCACGTGGGGGAGGGCAGGCCGTCGAGCCGCCGGACGGGGGTGCGCGTCGGAGGGATGCGCACCGGCGTCGGGTGGCGTGGCGGAGGGCGCGGGCCGGGTGGCGCGGGGCCGTCGCCGGGACCGGCCGAGCGGCCCGGCGGCGGAGGGCCCGGGGGCTGCGGTTCGGGGGTCGGGGGCCCGTGCCGTCGCACCAGGGGTCAGAATGATCATGGAAAGCCGCCTGCGCCGACGAGGCCGGGCCGGAGGGGTGCAGGGGGAAGGGGAGCCGGCATGGGCAAGGTCGAGGAGTTCGAGGAGCTGAGGCCGCTGCTGTTCTCGATCGCGTACCGGATCCTGGGCAGCGTGAGCGAGGCCGAGGACGCCGTCCAGGACGCCTGGCTGCGGTTCGACGGCTCGGCGACGCGGCCGGCGTCGACCAAGGCCTTCCTGTCGGCCACCGTGACCCGGCTCTCGATCGACGTGCTGCGTTCCGCGCGGGTGCGACGGGAGGCGTACGTCGGGCCGTGGTTTCCCGAGCCGCTGCTGAACGATCCGTACGAGGACCCGGCGCGGTCGGTGGAGCTGGCCGACTCGGTGTCGATGGCGGCGCTGGTGCTGCTGGAACGGCTCAGTCCACCGGAGCGGGCGGTGTTCGTGCTGCGGGAGGTGTTCGCCTTCGGCTTCGACGACGTCGCCGCGGCGGTCGGGCGTTCGGAGACGGCGTGCCGGCAACTCCTCGTGCGGGCGCGGCGTCACATGGAGGCGGGGCGGCGGCGGTTCGACGTGGACCGCCGGGAGCGTCGGGAACTGGCGACGCGGTTCCTCGGCGCGCTGAAGGACGGCGACGTGGGCGGGCTCCGGCATCTGCTGGCCGCCGACGTGCAGCTGGTCGGGGACAGCGGCGGCAAGGCCCCGCAGCTGGCCAGGGCGGTCGTCGGCGCGGAGAGCGTGGCCCGGCTGCTGGGCACGGTCTTCCCCCTGCTGGCCCGGGTCGACGTGTCGTTCGAACCTCACCAGGTCAACGGCCAGCCCGGTGCGATCTTCCGCGACCGCGACGGCAGGGTCCTGTACGTCCTGGTCCTCGATGTGCTGGACGGGCGGATCCAGACCGTCCGCAGCGTGATCAACCCCGACAAGCTCGGTCACCTCGGGCCGGTCGCCGACGCCTGGGCGGTCGACCGCGAGGCGAAGCGGGCCCGTCGACGGGCGACCTGACCGCGACCGCGTACTCTTGCCGCGCCTGGCCGAGATGCTTCGGAAATTCGTTCGTACTTTCTGTTATCCCCCCTCCGCCGCGGGGTCTCCCAGGTGTCGGCACCCTCCCGACGGACCCGGATACAGGAAGCGTGCGCAGGTGAACAGCGAAGACCGGACGACCATCCTCCCCGCGACCGGACGCCAGGACGGCGTCGGTGGACGCGCCGCGCGGCGGGCCGCCGCACGGCGTCGCGGGTCCGGCCGCCGCGGCCGGCGGCGCGGCGGCCTCGGACCGATCGTGGCGGTGGTCGCAGCCGTCGCGGGGACCGGGGTGATAGCCGCGCTGGCCGGCGCCGGATTCGCGGTGTACCGCGGCGAGGAGGGCACCGACGGCGGGCAGCAGGCCGTGGCCTACGAGGCGCTGATCGCGGCCGAGGCCGGCGACCATGACGGCATCCAGGTCCCCGGGGCCGGCGCCGTCGACCCGGCCGCCGTGGCCGCGGCCTCCCCGGCCGCCGGTGACCCGGCCCGCGCCGCGACCGCGGCCCCGGCCACCGGCGGCACGTCCACCGGTGGCACGTCCACCGCACCGTCGACGACGCCGTTGCCGTCGGCCTCCGCGGCCGTGCCTGGTCCGTCCGGCTCGGCCGCGCCCGTCTCCGGCTCCGGCACGCCGCGCAACCCCGCCGCGAGCACCTCCGCGTCCGCCACCGCGAAGCCGGAGTCTCCCGCCGCCACGACCGTCACCACCGCCCCCGCCAAGCCGTCCGCGACCAGCGCCCGGCCGACCTCCACCGCCGGCCCCGGCGGGTCGAACAGCCAGTACGCGCAGCAGGTGGCGGACCTGGTCAACACCCAGCGCGCCCAGGCCGGCTGCGGGCCGCTCACCGTGGACTCCCGGCTGAACACCGCCGCCCAGGTCCACAGCGAGGACATGGCGAACCGCAGCTACTTCGACCACGCCAGCCCCGAGGGCAACCACGCCGACCAGCGCATCGAGGCGACCGGCTACCGCTGGAGCAGCTGGGGCGAGAACATCGCGCGCGGCCAGAAGGACCCGGCGGCGGTCATGGAGTCGTGGATGAACAGCCCCGGGCACCGGGCCAACATCCTCAACTGCTCCTTCAAGCAGATCGGTGTGGGCGTCCGGACCGGATCCGGCGGCCCCTGGTGGACGCAGGTCTTCGCCTCACCGTCGTGACCGCGCCCCGTGTCCCGCGTCCCGGATCCGGTCCCGCGTTCGGCCCCGGCGGCAGGGGTCGGGGCCGGGGCCGATCGGGGCGGACCCCCGCTGACCTCGGATTTTCCGAATCCGCGCGAATTGTTGTTATCTGAGCACTCCCCGAAGGTCTCCGAGGAGGCAGCGGCGGACGGACGACAGCAAGACGGAGTGCGGACCCATGAACGTTGACGTGCAGAGCAGGACCGGGACGACCCTGGTGCTCGCGGCCCAGGCGGGCGACCCGCAGGCGCGGGAAGCGCTGGTCGCCGCCTGGCTCCCGCTGGTCTACAACGTTGCCGGCCGGGCGCTGAACGGCCATGCCGACGTGGACGACGTCGCGCAGGAGACGATGATCCGGGCCCTCGACGGCCTGGACGGCCTGCGCGACCCCGAGGCGTTCCGCTCCTGGCTGGTCGCGATCACCATGAACCAGGTCCGTCGGCGGTCGACCGGGCAGCAGCAGGCCGCCGTGGGCGGTCTCGACGAGACCTGGGAGCTGGCCGACCCCCGCGCGGACTTCACCGATCTGACCATCCTCCGGCTCGGCCTCTCCGGCCAGCGCCGGGAGGTCGCCGAGGCCACCCGCTGGCTGGACCCGGACGACCAGGAACTGCTCGCCCTCTGGTGGCTGGAGGCGAGCGGTGAACTCACCCGCGCCGAGCTGGCCGCCGCGCTCGACCTGACTCCCCAGCACACCGCCGTCCGGGTGCAGCGGATGAAGAAGCAACTGGAGGCGGGCCGGGTGGTGGTCCGTGCGCTGACCGCCTACCCGCGGTGCCCCGAACTGGCCGAACTCACCGGAGGATGGGACGGCGCGCCCGACTCGGTCTGGCGCAAGCGGATCGCCCGGCACATCCGGGCCTGCGCCGCCTGCGACGGACTGGGCCGCGACCTCTTCCCGGCCGAGGGACTGCTGGCCGGTCTGGCCCTGGTCCCCGTCCCGATGGACTCCCCGACCGGGCTCGCCCTTCAGGCCGCCTCCGCCGCCTCGGCCGCTCCGCCCGCCGGCTCCGGAGGGACCGGGTCCGGCGCCACGGCGCCCGGCGGCTCCGGTGCGCCCCCGGCCGACCCGGCCGGAGGGCACGGCGGCTGGGCCGAGTTCGCCCGTCGGAAGACCGTCCTGGCCGGCGGAACGGCGGCCGTGCTGGCGGCGGCGACACTCGCCATGGTCTGGCCCCACCACCCGCAGCCCGGCGAGACCGTGCCCGAACCGACCACCCCCGCCGCCGCCCCCGACACGCCGTCGACGGTCTCGATACCCGCACCGCCGGAGCCCCGGCCGGAGACCCCGAGCGCGGTGCCGTCCCCGACCGTCACGGCCGCTGCCGTGCCCGCGCCCGTCGAGCCGCCCGTGCCGAGCACACCGCCGGCCACGGTGAACCCGAGCAGCAGCCGTTCGGCCACTCCGCCGCCCAGCCCGGAGCGCCAGCTGGTGGACCTGGTCAACGCCGAGCGTGCCAGGATCGGCTGCGGCCCGCTGCGGATCGACCCCAAGCTGCACGCGGCCGCCCAGAAGCACTCCGAGGACATGGTGGCGCGCGCGTTCTTCGACCACATCAGTCCGGACGGCACCCGCGCGGACTCCCGGCTGGGAGCGGCCGGCTACCGCTGGTCGCAGTGGGGCGAGAACCTCGACCGGGGACCGAGCGCCCCGGCCGTCGTCTTCTCCCGCTGGATGGACGGCGGGATCCACCAGTCGAACATGCTGGACTGCGCCTTCAAGGACGTCGGCATCGGCGTGGCCGGCGGCCCGGCCGGCCTCTACTGGACCCAGGACCTCGGCGCGCCGCTCGGCTGATCCCCGGCCGGACCACGCGGTCCGGCCAGGGCCACCGGGCCCGCAGGGTCATCGGCGGGGCGACCGCGCCCGCGTGACCGACCGTTGCGCCCACGGTCCGCAGGAGCGTCCGGCCGAGTGTCAGGTCGAGGTCAGGTCGAGTGTCAGGAGGGCAGCCCGACCAGCCCGGGCGCCTGGCCCGTCACGTACCCGGTCGCCTCCCCGACCACCCCGCCGGCGTCTCCGACCTGGCCGGGCAGCGCGTCCGGCGCCGAGGCCGGCAGCGCGCCCTGGAGCGGCCCGGCCAGGTCACCCTGCCCGCCGACGGCGGAGGCGTGGGCGCTGGGAGCGGTCAGGGAGGCCACGACGCCCACGGCGAGCGAGGCGACGGCGAGCATGCTGCGCTTCTTCATGCCCTGTCCAACGACGCTGCGCCACTCGGGTTACGGGCCGCCCCCGGCTGTCCCGCCCCGGCCGCCCCGGCTCGCTCCGGCCGCCCGGCCCCGGCCCGCCGTCACTCGGGGGCGATGGTCGGGGCGTCCACGGCCCCGCCGGTCACCCGGATCGAGTCGAGGATCCGCTCCACCGCCAGCACCGACACGGCGTCCGACACGCGCAGGCACGCGGTCAGCTCGACGACCGCCGGCCCGGACGGCGCCTGCACCGTCCGGTATCCCCGGAGCGTACGGGTTCCGCCCTGGACGACACAGGACTTCTCGGGTACCGCGTAGAAGAGGGGCCCCGTCTGGCCCTTCTGCTCGCCCGTCACCACCGGGTCCCGGACGAGCGTGAGGCCGACCAGCATCCCGCCGGCGTCGAGCGCCCCGTCGGCCAGGCAGACCCGTTCCCTGGTCCCGTTCCTGGTCGGGCACCCCAGCTCGCCGACGAGGGGCTGGCTGGCGGTGTAGCCGCGCGCGTACGCGGTGTCGTCCTTCCGGTTGTCGGTGCCGGGGACCGACAACCGGTACCAGTCGGGCGGGATGTCGATGATCACCCCGTCCAGCTCGGGGAACCTGACCGGCCCGCCGGTGTCCGATCCGGTGCTGCGGCTCGGTGACGCGCTCGGGGCGGCATCCGGTGACGCACTCGCTGACGCGCCCGGGGGCACCGAGCCGGGCGCGACGGGTCCGGAGGACCCCGGAGCGAGCGCCGTACCCGGGGGGCCCGGTGCCAGGGCAGGGGCGGCGGCCAGCACGGCGGCGGTCAGGCCGACGGCCAGCCCGGTCGAGAGGGCGGCGGTGCGGCGCCGCCGCCGGGTCCGGGCGGCCCGCTCGCGGACCCTGGCCATCCGGTCGTCGGGCGCCGTGAGGTGAGGGGCGGCCAGGTGGAGCAGGATCCGCAGTTCGTCCTCGACCTCGGGGCCGGTCGGCCTGCCGTCGTCCGGGTCGGACTCACGCCCCGTCACGGTGTCCTCCGTGCAGCAGAAGCTCGCGGGTGGGCATCTTGCCCCGCAGGGCCTGAAGGGCGCGGTGCGTCTGACTCTTGACCGTGCCCGGGGAACAACCCAGGACCTCGGAGGTCTCCTCCACACTGAGGTCCTCGAAGAATCTCAGCACCACGACGGCCCGCTGCCGCGCCGGCAGTGCCCGGACGGCGGCGGCCACCACCTGGCCGACCACCACGTCCTCGAACGGGTCCGCGTCGGTCGGCGGCTCGGGCAGCCGGTCGTGCGGCAGTTCCCCGTGCCAGCGCCGGCGCCACCAGGAGACGTGCGAGTTCACCAGCACCCGCCGGACGTACGCCTCGGGCCGGTCGATGGAGATCTGCTCCCAACGGGGCCAGACCTTGGCGAGCGCGGTCTGCAACAGATCCTCGGCCAGATGCGGATCGCCCGTGAGCAGCCACGCCATCCGGAGCAGCCGAGGGCTGCGGGCGGCGACGAACTCCTCGAAGTCCGGTGTCGCGTCCCTCATCCTGCTGCCCCCGCCATGCCGTTTCCGCCGTTGTCTCGGTCGCCTCCGCCGCCGTGCCGACGACGGAGGCCCTGCAGGTCGGCCGTGGCCGCCGTGTCCTCGCTGTCGTTCTCACGGCTGCTGAACGCGTTGGACCGGGCTTCCGGTTGCCTCGCCGCAGTGACATTCCGAGCCCCGGCCGGACGGGCGGTGTCCGTTCCGCCGTCGGCCGGACGTAGGGCTGCGACCCGGCAGGGGTCGGCTCCACGGTAGGTGAACCGGGAACCGCCCCGTACGGCGCCCCCGGTCCCGCGCGGCGGTGGGTCTCGCGTCCGGTGACCGGTTCTCGAAACGGTGGTCCGTTCCCGGACGGTGGACGGCCCGCGAGCCGGCCGGGACTTTGCCGGGCGGCGGGCGGGCCGTGGACACCACGATCCGCGCGTCCGCCGGGGCCGTCCAGGGGCGCGCGGACGGCGCCAGGGCGCACCGACCCGGCGCGTCGGTCCGCCCGACCGGTCCGGACCGCAGGTTCGGAGGGCCGAACCTGCGGGGATCCGGAGCCGTCCAGGTTCAGAGCCGCCCAGGTCTCAGAGCGTTCCGGAGCCGCGCGGTGCCTCGGTGCTCCGGCGGGCGGCGCGTTCCACCTGGTCCACCGTCCAGTCCGGGTGGCCCGGCATCGGCGGGGTGTGCTCGCCGTACAGCCACTCCGTCAGGAACCCGCTCAGCTGCTGCCCGGAGACCTCGTCGGCGGTCCGCAGGAAGTCGGCGGTGGTGGCGCTGCCGTTCCGGTGGCGCTGGAGGAAGGCCCGCTCGATCCGGTCGAACACCTCGGCGCCGACCCGCTCCCGCAGGGCGAACAGGACCAGCGCTCCGCCGGTGTACCGCTGGCTGTCGAAGAGGGTGGCGGCGGTCGGGGCGGCGACCGGGCCGGAGTCGTGGCGCCACTGGTCGCCCTTGGCGTACACCGACCGCATCCGGTCCGCGAGGGTGGTGTAGCCGGACGAGTCCGGCCAACCGCGCTCGTAGCGGTACATCAGGCCGTAGAAGTCGGCGTGGCCCTCGTTCAGCCAGAGGTCGGCCCAGGTGCCGGGGGAGACGCTGTTGCCGAACCAGGAGTGCACCAGCTCGTGCACCATGTGCGAGCCGATCAGGTGCTCGGGCTGGCGGAGGAAGTTCGGCTTGTAGAGCGTGAGCGTCTGCGTCTCCAGTCCGGTGAAGTCGAACGCCGCCGGGTCGTCCGTGTCGGCGGGCATCAGGCCGTACGTCTCGAACGGGAACCGGCCGAGGTGCGCCTCCGCCCAGGCGAGCTGTCCGGGGGTCAGCGCGAGGGCGGGCTCCAGCGCGGCGGCGCGCGCGGTGGGGACGACGTCCCGCAGCGGCAGCCCGCCCGGGCCCCGGCTCTCACGCACCGTGTACCGGCCCACCGACATCTGGACCAGCTCGGTCGCCATCGGCTCCCGTGAGCGGTAGCGCCGCGTGGTGGTGCCGTCGGTGTTCGGCTCGGTGGCGGCGAGCAGTCCGTTGGCCACGCCGTACAGACCGTCCGGCGCGGTGACGGCGATGGCGAAGCGGGCCTTGTCGCCGGGGCGGTCGTTGCACGGGAAGACGGTGTGCGCGCCGTCCGGCTGGCCCGCCACCGCGAAGCCGTCGGGTGTCACCACCCAGCCGGTGTGCGGCAGCGCGGCCCGCGGATCGGCCGTGTAGGCGACCTCCACCCGCAGGGCCGCGCCGCGCCGCACGGGCCGGGCGGGTACCACGGTCAGCTTCTCGTCGTGCGTGCGGAACTCCGCCGGCCGGCCGTCGACCCGGACCGCGTGCACGGTCAGCCCCAGGGCGTCCAGCTCCAGGCTGCGCAGCGCCGTGAGCGCCCGGGCGGTCAGCACGGTGGTGCCGTCCACGGTGCGGGTGTCGGCCCGGTACGTGAGGGCGAGGTCGTAGGCGAGCGCGTCGTAGTCGGTCGTGCCGAGCGAGGGGAACACCGGGTCCCCGGTGCCCGCGGTCGCCTCCGCGCCCACGTCCGCGCCCGGTACCGGGACGGCCGAGACCGGCGGGGCGAGGCCGAGCAGGGCGGTGGCGGTGAGGGCGAGGGCGGCGGCAAGGGCGGAGCGGCACCTCGACAAGGTGATCACCTCTCTCGTGTCGTACGGCGCGCTCCACGGCCCGGGCGCGGCCCGGTCCCGCAGAGCGACCTTCCGGACACGGAACGTAGCAGAGGGGTCCGACAACCCCCAGTCCGTTCGCTCCCGTCGACCCTGCCGCCGCCGCACGACACGCGGCCGTCCCTCGGACGGACCAGTGCGGTAGCCGGGCGGCTGCGCAGTGTCATAGGTTCGGAGAGCCCCACCCCCTGACGGGCGGGGCCACGGTCGCCGGAGAACCTGGCCAGGTCCGGCGGCCGTACTCATGCCTACGGTCGCACCCGCGCTCCCCGGCCGCACCCCTGCGGCCGGCCGTCCCCGACCGACCGCCCCGCTGCTCCCGCCCGGCCCGCCCGCGTCCGCCGGTGGTGCAGCCGCTGTCTGCGCGCCCGCCGTCCGCGCCGGACCGCGCCGGACCGCCGCCTCGTAGGCTGGGCAGCCGTGCCGGCCGCCCAGCAGCCCCGCCGGTGCCCCGGACCGGCAGGAGCAGCCCCGTGACCAGCCCGCACTTCGTGGTGATCGGCGAATGCGTCGCCGACGTCGTCCGCACCGACGGCGCGCCCGACACCGTCCACCCCGGCGGCAGCCCGGCCAACGTCGCGTACGGGCTGGCCCGGCTCGGGCTGCCGACCGCCCTGCTGACCCAGCTCGGCGACGACCCCTACGGCGGCTTGATCCGGGCCCACCTGGAGTCGGCCGGCGTCGCCGTCCTCGCCGGCCCGGCGGAGGGGCTGCGCACCCCCTCCGCGGTGGTCCGGCTCGACGGCGAGGGGCGGGCCCGCTACACCTTCGACATCGGCTGGACCCTCCCGGCCGGTGAACTCCCGCACCCGCCCGGCCACCTGCACATCGGCTCGATCGCCGCAGTCACGGAGCCCGGCGCGGCCTCGGTGCTCGCGCTGGTGGAGCACTGGCGAGGCCGTGCGGGCGTCAGCTACGACCCGAACGTCCGGCCCGCGCTGCTGGGAGGGCGCGACGAGGCCGTCCGCCGGGTCGAACGGTGCGTCGGGCTCAGCGACCTCGTCAAGGCGAGCGACGAGGACCTCGCCTGGCTCTACCCGGGCCGTGACCCCGAGGACGTCGCCCGCCACTGGCTCGGCCTCGGCCCGGCCACCGTCGCGGTCACGCTCGGGCCCGACGGCGCCTTCGCCGTCACCTCCGACGGTCGCCGCAGCGAGGTGCCGGCCCGCCCGGTCGAGGTCGCCGACACCGTCGGCGCCGGCGACGCCTTCACGGCCGCGCTGCTCCACGCCCGCCACACCGGCGCGGGTCTCGACGAGGCGCTGACCCGGGCCGCCACCGCGGCGGCGCTGACCGTCTCCCGCCCCGGCGCCAACCCGCCCGACGCCGCCGAACTCGCGGCAGCCCTGGATACCCCGGCCTCCGCGCCGAACTGACGGTACGTCAGGTAGGCGCGGATCGCGTGGCGTTCGGCGATCCGGTCCTCACCCCGCGCCCAGTGGGCGGGCCAGCTGCGTCTCGGAGTCGAAGCTGCGGGCCGCGTCGAAGCTGCCGACGTGGTCGGGGTGCCGGCCGAGCAGGGTGTGGGCGAGGGCGACGTCCTCGGGGGTGAGGCGGCGGGTGAGCGACAGATGCGGGGACCAGCGGCCCGGCACGTAGTGCTGGTCCGGGTCCTCGGCCCCGTCCAGCGCCTCCCAGACGCGGTGGTGCAACAGGACCAGATCGAGGGTCGGCACCACCGGCAGGCTCAGCACCCGCCGTCGGCTGCGCGCGCTGAACGAGAGCAGGCCGGTCAGCCGGACCGTCAGCGGCAGGGCGTCGCGGAGCAGCCGGTCGAGCCGCTCGGTGGCGCCGTCGGGCATCCGGGCGCACGAGGCCAGTGTCAGGTGCGGGCGGTGACCGGGGTGGGTGTTGTGCGCGAGGCTGTCCACGCCGCCGTCCGCCAGCCGCTGCCAGACCGTCCGCACGGCGCGGTCGAACGGCGCGTCGCAGAGCAGCTCAACGGTCTGCACGGTGCCTGCCGACCGCCGGTGCCGGCACGCTGCGTCCGGCCGGGGCGGAGCCCCCGGCCGCGCGGTCCGTCCGGCCGGGCGCGAGGTCCTTGCCGTACCAGACCTCGGCGTAGGGGCTGGTGCTGTAGGCGGGAATGTCCCGGTAGCCGTGCCGGAGGTACAGCGTGCGGGCCTCGACCAGGTCGAGACGGGTGTCGAGCACGACCCGCGCGGCGCCGAGCTCCCGGGCCGCCTCGTCGACGGCGGCCAGCAGCTGCGCGCCCCCGCCGGTGCCGCGCCGCGAAGGGCGTACGTACACCCTGGTCAGCTCCACCGTCCGGGGGTCGAGCACCCGCAGGCCGGCGCAGGCGTCGGCCGCGCCGTCGTACCGCCCGAGCAGGAACACCCCGGTGGGCGGGGCGAGGTCGTCGCTGGGCGAGTCGGCCAGCCCGGCCTCGATCTCCTGCGCGGTGCCCTCCCGGCCGAGGTGGAGCCGGTAGTACCGGTTGGCGACGTCCACGTAGTACTCCCGCAGCAGCGCCAGGGCCTCCGGGGAGCCGACGTCGGCGGCCGAAACGGTCCAGGATTCCGCGGTCCCGCGTGGCGTGCTGTTCGTCATGCGCGCATTATCGGTGCCCCGCGGCCCCGGCTGCGAGCCGTTTTCGATCATGCCGGACACCGGACGCCCGGTACGGTTCCGTACCGTGGATCCACGCCCCCTGCTCCTGTTGGACGTCGACGGACCGCTCAACCCGTACTACGCGACGGCGGCGGAGCGCCCGCCGACGTACCGGCCGCTCCGGACCGAACCTGCCTGGGCCTCCGGGCCGGTGGAGGTCTGGCTGGACCGGGCGCACGGCGCGCAGCTGCGGGCACTCCCGTACGACCTCGTCTGGGCGACCACCTGGCAGGACGGCGCGAACGCGTGGATCGGTCCGGCGCTCGGGCTGCCGGAGCTGCCGCACATCCCGCTGCCGGGCCCGGCGGAGTGGCGGCCGGACGACACCTGCCCGAAGACCTGGCCGATCGTCGACTGGGCTGCCGGACGGCCGTTCGCCTGGGTGGACGACGACATCGGTCCGGCCGACCGTGCGTACGTGGCCGAGCACCATGCCGGTCCCGCGCTGCTGCACCGGGTGCATCCCGCCCGCGGGCTGACCGCAGCCGACTTCGAGGCCCTCGCCGCCTGGGGCCGAGCACCGGTATGACGGTCGGGTCGGCGACCGGTGGCGGCGGAGCCCGGTCGTACGCAGCCGCACGAGGTGCTGCGGGGGCGGGAGTGGGGTGCTCGACCCTCACGCGGCGTCATGCGGCATCGTCGGCGGCGTGGAGGAGCACCTGACCGTGGGGCGTGTGGCCGAGCTGGCCGACGTGAGCGTCCGCACGCTGCACCACTACGACGAGATCGGCCTCGTGCAGCCGTCCGCGCGGACCGGGGCCGGGTACCGGGCCTACGCGGCGGCGGACGCGGAGCGGCTGCGGGAGGTGCTCGCCTCCCGTCGGCTGGGCTTCGGACTCCGCGACGACCTCTCCTCGGGCCGCTGGGCCGAACGCAACCGCGACCTCGTCGCCCTCGACGCGGCCGAGCTCGGCCTGCGCCTGCTCATCGCCTGAACCGCCGTACGTCTCGGACGTCTCGGACGTCCGTGAAGTCGGGCGCGAGTCGGACGAACGCGTCCTCCAGCTCGTGGAACAGCACGTGGCGCGCGTCGAGCTCGGCGAAGGGGTTGGCCGAGCTCGACGCGGAGGGCGCGGCTGTGCTCGACCGGGACGGTGAGGACCCGGTTGCCGCCGATCACGAGGGTGGGGCTCGATGCGCGGGAGCAACTGGTTGATGTCCACCCGGAGGTCGCGGGCGGTTTCGGTCAGCCGTACATCGCGATCCGGTACAGCGTCGCAAGCGCGTCGTCGATGGGGTGAGGCTGCGGCCTGCCGGAGGAGTCGAGCCTGTTCCACCTCTGCATGTTCACCGCGACCGCCATCTGTCGCTTGCCGTCGGCACGGATCATGGCCAGTGCCCCGCCACCCCAGACCGTGCCGCCGTGGCCCCAGAAGGTGCCCTGACCGGGACTCTCCACCGGGTACAGGCCGAGGCCGTAGTCGATCGTCTTCCCCTCCTGGGAGATGACCGGGCCGGTGTGTTGCATCTGTGCCAGCGACGACGGGCTGACGATCTTCCCGGCCAGCAGCATGCCGTAGAAGCGGTTGAGGTCCGCGACGGTCGATATCAGCGAGGCCGACGGCCCCACCCACGACATGTCGTAGACGCTGTAGTCGCGCGGCGGGTCGATCATGCCGAACCACGCCTCGTAGAGCTTCGAGTGCGGCCCGGTGACGTGCGGCCCGGCGGGGAGTTCGGTGTCCCGGAGCCCGGCGCGCTCGATGACGTTCCGGGTGATGTACCGCTCGGCCGTCGTGCCGGTCACCTGTTCCAGGAGTTGGACGAGGAGCAGGTAGTTGGTGTTGGAGTACACGCCCGGAGTGCCGCCCGGGACACCGACGGCCGGCGCGCCGACCCCCATCTCGATCAGTTCAGCGGGGTCGAACCGCGTGAGGCGATGGTCGTCCAGGCTCTGCGGTCCGGTGTCCGCGAGGGCGGGGAGCGCCTTGAGGGAGGGATAGGCGTACGGAAGGTACTCGGCGAGGCCGCTGGTGTGGTTGATCAGCATCCGGACCGTGATGGCGTCACCGCGTTCGCCGGGGACCAGCTTCGGAAGGTACCGGCCGATCGGTGTGTCGAGGCCGAGGTGACCGCTCTCGACCTGCTGCAGGACGGCGGCGGCGGTGAAGGTCTTGGTGATGCTGCCGACGCGGTGCCGCATGCCGGCGGTGACGGGGCGGCCGGTGGTGACATCGGCGACCCCGGCGGCGCCGCGCCAGACCTGGCCGTCGTCCCGCACCTCGGCGAACAGGCCCGGCATCCCGGCGCGGTGGACGTCCTCGATGGCGGCGTCCAAGGCCGCGGAATCCAGTGGGTTCTTCACGTCATGCGTCCTTTCGTGTTCCTCGGGGTGAGCGCCGCACCGGCCGCCCGACCCGGATGACAAGGCACGCACGGCACACCGGCCCGTCTCCTGCCGGGCCGTGCGGCATATCCATGTCCTCATTATGCACGCGGTGCGTGCAACACCAAGTGCATGGGTTAGGCTGAGATCCGGCGAGAGGAGCAAGATGGCAGGCCGAAGGCGCTGGTCGACCGAAGAGATCCTGGATGCGGCGGCGGAGCTGCTGCGCACGGGCGACGCGGATTCGTTCAGCGTGCGCAAGCTGGCGGCGGCCCTCGGGACCGACTCCTCCAGCCTCTACCGGCACTTCCGCAGCAAGACCGAACTGCTGCGCGCGGTCGCCGACCGGATCCTTCTCGAGGCCATGGACGGGCACCGCCCCGAGGGTGACTGGAAGCAGCGCATCACCGCCCTGGCCCTGCGCGTGAGAGAGGCCTTTGGCCGGCAGCCCCAGCTCGCCGCGGTCTGGGGACGCTACGCGTCAGGCGGCACCGGTTCCCGGCTGGTCATGGAAGAGGTGCTGGAGGCTCTGCGCGCGTCGGGACTGCCGGACGAGGAGATCCCGGCGCGCTACCACCGGATCGCGGTCCTCATCGCCGCGTTGATCGCCTCCGAGGCCGGGGTCAGCACCGTCACCCCCGAAGAGTACGAACAGGGCATGGAGCTGTTCCGCGTCGCGGTACTCGGCGCCGACCCCGAACGCTTCCCGGCCCTGGCCCACTTCGCCCGCGACGTCCGCCCTCTCGGGGCGGACCGCCGCGCCGCGTTCGAAGAGATCCTCGCCGCCCAGCTCGCCCACATCGAGGCCGCAGTCGGCCCGAGCTAGCCCTCCCCGTCGGATCCTGCCGGGTGCACGAGGCGGGGCATCCCCCCGGCCTCCGGCCGGGGGAGGTGCTCCCACCTGCACGCATCGGCGAATCATCCACGTACGACCCGGTACGAGGACGGTCCGCCGGCACGCCCGACCGGGCGCCCGGCACCGCGCTGATCCGACGAGAATCCGGCAGGGAGAGCGCCCGCCACGGCTGATTGATCCCCGAGGCCGCAAGCCGGCTGCCCGCCGGACGGGCGGGTCCCCTGGATGAACAGGCCGCGGGCGTCTGCCGGCTGCCCCGGGCCGGGTCCCGGGGCAGC
>NZ_JBHXKE010000189.1:0-19823 GCF_042722765.1 Kitasatospora sp. NPDC058406 | reverse complement strand
ATCCGACGTGAAGTCGGTTCGACCGGCCGTTCCGGGTCGGTTGACCAATGTGCGCGAGGGGGGAGTTGAACCCCCACGCCCTTTCGGGCACTGGAACCTGAATCCAGCGCGTCTGCCTATTCCGCCACCCGCGCATCTGGGTGATGGGTAAACCATAGCCCATGCGCAGGGGTGCTTCGAACCAATTCGGCGAGGCGTGCCAGGTCAGCGCCCGACGCGCGCCACGATCCAGTCGATCAGGCCGCCGGAGATGTGGCTGTGCTCGTGGTTGTCCGTGTCGAAAGCGACCTCGTCCAGGTGACCGTTCTCGAGGTCGGCGTCGGTGATGGACAGCGTCGGGGCGACGTCCCACTTCACCGGGTCGAAGGCCAGCGCCGCCGCGCTGACCGACGGCACGAACGTCCCGCTGCGGAAGTCGTCGGAGATCTTCGCCTTCAGCGCGTCCGCGACCTTGCCGAAGGAGTCCAGCGTGCCGCCGGGCGCCCCGTCCAGCGCCGGGACGTCGGTGGTCGTGCTGCGGCGGACCGCCAGGCCCAGGTGCATGCCGCCGATCTTCTGCTTCTCGCCCCTCTCGGCCTGGAACCGGGCCGTCGCGCTGGCGATCAGGGCCTGCCAGTCGAACGCCACCTCGCCCGCCGGCAGCGGGAGGCCGACCCCGTCGCGCCGGCCGTTGGAGACCCCGAGCTTGAGCGGGACGGCCGGGAAGTCGCCGAACCGCCGGAGGTCCTCCAGGAACTCCTTGCGCAGCGGGCTGGACGTCGCCACCGGTCCCGAGTACTTGGAGTTCTCCACCCAGGCCCAGAGCAGCTGCTGGGCGGCAGGGCTGCGGATCAGGTCGGCCTGCTTGACCCCGCCGGGGCCGGCCGGGGTGACGTCCTCGAAGAAGTACGCCAGCTGCTGGAGGATCAGCGGGATCCAGGCGCCGTTGTGCGGCGTGTCGTAGGAGAGGTACGTCCCGGTCTGGTGATCCACCTTCTGGGTCTCCAGCTTGGCGAGCGCGAAGCGGGTGATCATGCCGCCCATGCTCACCCCTCCGACGGTGAGCCGCTCGTCGCCGACGCGCTCCGCGATCACCCGGAGGATGCCGTCGATCGCGACCTCGGCGTTGGCCTGGATGTAGGTGTGCCGCTCCTCGAAGCCGAGGAGGACCACGTCGATGCCCTGGCCGAGCAGTTGGTCGAAGAGGCCCTGCTTGCCGTCGTACGGGGTGTTGAAGTACGCGAAGAGGCCGGGAAGGTCACTCGGGCCGTAGTTGAAACCGTCCGCGAAGACGAACGGCCGGCGCAGGCCGATCTTCGGGTTGGCGTAGTAGACCGCGGCCTTGCCCCGGGCGGTCCGGTCCTTGTACGTGCCGCTCAGATCCCAGACCACGTCGGCCTCCCGGCCGCCGCCCTCCGAGCGCTCCAGCGCACCGGCGAACCACACCTCGGGCGAGAGGGTGGCGGCAAGCTCCGCCACCTCTGCCGAACCGGGCTCCGCCTGCCCCTCCTTGAGTGCGAGGGCTACGTCGATCCTGGATTCCTGTGCCATGGCTACCGCCTCAGTCCGATCCAATGGAGATCATCCGCATACGATGGGCGACTGTAACGGCTCGATCACACAGCGCACCAGGACATGACCGGTACTGGTCGAAAGCGATCCGAACGGACCGATCGGGAGCGGAAATCGCCGCTTCGGAGGGAGGCGGGGGCGAGCCGGCCGGAGTCCGGCGCTCCCCCGGAGCCACCCCCGGAGCGGGGTTCGGCCAACTCCCCCGCACCCTGGCCGATGACGCGCCCGGCGGGTCCGGCGACCCCGGCAGCCCCGGCGGCCCCGGCCGCGCGCGTCCGGCGGACGGCCGGGCACCCACTTCCACCGACCGGCGAATCCGACCTAACGTTGCGTCATGCAGCCGGTACGGATCGATCGTTCGGACCCGGACGTGCTCGACCTCGTCCTCTGGGAGCGCGGCGGCTCCCTCCGCTACGCGTTCGCGACCTCGCTCGGGTCGGCGCTGGCCGTGCCCGCACTGTTCCTCGTCGGCGCGCTCGCCTCCGGCCCCGTGGCGGTCCTCATGCTCCTCACCGGCACGGGATGGGGGCCGGTCTGGTCGGTGGCCGCCCTCATCGGTGGCGCGGCGGCGGTCGCCGGGTGGGCGTTCCTCACCCGCAGCGCCTTCCACGAGGTGCACCGGCTCCGCTTCGCCCCCGCGGACGGGCCGGCCACGGTCACCCTCGTCCGGGGTGCACGGGTCGGACGCCCCATGCCCGTCACCGAACTGCGGCGGATCCGGATCGACCGCTCCACCGAGGCACCCCACGGGGGCGACCCGCGCCCGGCCGCCCTCACCGTCACCCTGACCGCACAGTTCGCCCGCCACCGGCTGGCACCCAAGTCGCTCCCGCCGGACACCGACGCCGACGCCCTGCACCGGGAGCTGCGCGAGGCGCTCTCCCCCGCGGTCCCGGTGGAACTGCGGATCCGGCACCGCCCGCACCCCGAGCCCGCACCGCCCGGCGGGCCGCCCGACGCGCCACTCGACGTGCCGCCCGGCCTGTCCCCGGCTGCCCGGCCGGGACCCGCACCACCGCCGCCGTCGGCGCGTGCGCGACGACGCCCGGACGCGCGGCGGGGCGCCCGTGGCCGCAGCCGCCCGGCCCGCGACTGACGCCGGGGCCCGGCCCGGGGACCGGAGCCCCTTCCCGGCAGGTCACTTGCCGGCTGCGGCCGCCAGGGTGGCGCGCCACAGCGGGCTGTCCACGTAGTGGTTGTCGTACAGCTCGGAGGAGTCCTTGATCTCCTGCGGGCTCGCCTCGCCGCGCATCACCCGGCCGAGCAGCCGCAGGTAGTCGAAGCGGGGCATGCCCGGCGTGAACACGAAGAGCACGTCGGCCGCGGAGCCGGGTGCGGCGGCGAAGGCGTGCGGGGCGTGCGGGGGGACGAGCAGGAAGTCACCCGCGCCGAGGGTCTCCACCGTGTCCTCGACCAGCACCTGGAGCGCACCGCCGATGACGAAGAACAGCTCGGAGGCCCGGGTGTGGAAGTGGGCCGGGGCGCCGACGGCCCCCTCGGCGAAGGAGGAACGGTAGCTGGTGATCGGGCTGCCGTCGGTCCCGCAGTCGGCGAGCAGGGTCATGACGCTGCTCGGGTCGCTGGTGGTCTCGGCGGTGGCGGCGCGGGTCAGCAGCGGCTTCAGCGGGCTGGCGGTCATGGTGGTGCTCCCCCGGATCGGGCGGTCCCGGCTCCCTGCCGCGACCTCGTGATGATCACTCTAAGGTCGGATGCGACCAGGAACATGGTGCATTCAGCCGTCGGAATCATGGGTCAATTCGCGTCCAGGGAGATCGCGTTCTTCGCCCGCTCGACCGACTCCTCGGACGCCGGGCCGCCCGGGTTCTCGGTGGCGAGCGCCTGGTTGAGGTCGACGAACGGGCGCATCCGCCGCTCGTAACGGTCGAAGGCCGGGGCGTGCCCCTCCCCGGCCGCACGGGCCCGGCCGAGTTCGTCGGCCAGCAGGTGGGCGCCGACCAGGGCGAGGCCGGTCCCCTGGCCCGACAGCGGCGAGGCGCAGTACCCGGCGTCCCCGAGCAGGACGGCGCGGCCCGCGGACCAGCGGTCCAGGTGGATCTGCGCCATCGCGTCGGCGTAGAAGCCGGTCGAACGGTGCAGCGCCGCCAGCAGCCGGGGCGTCTCCCAGCGGAGTTCCGCCATCCGCTCCGCGACCAGCGTCCGCGCCGCATCGCCGTCCCGCTCGACGGCCTCCTCGCTCCTCCAGCCGAAGGTGACCCGCAACTCCCGGTTGTCGCGCACGGGGTAGACGCCGTAGCCGGCTTCCCCGTCGCGGTGCCAGACCTGCCAGTCCTCCAGGCCGAGGAAGTTGTCGGCCTCGAAGATCGCGACGTGGGTGCCGAGCGGATGCAGGAACCGCCCCTCCGGGCCGAAGGCCAGCCGGCGGACCCGCGAGTGGAGTCCGTCCGCGCCGACCACCAGGTCGAAGGTGCGGGGCCGCCCGCGCTCGAAGGCGACGTGGATGCCGTGCTCGTCCTCGCGGAGCTCGGCGATGCTGTCGCCGTGGACGAACTCGGCCTCACCGGAGGCGTGTTCGGCCAGGATCGCGACCAGGTCCTCGCGCAGCAGCTCGACGTCACCGCTGTCCAGACGGCCGCTGCTGTAGGTCGCCTCGGTGGAGCGGTGCACCTCGTTGCCGTCGGCGTCGACGACGGACATGCCGCGCATCCTGGTCCGGACGGCACGGACCTGCTCGCCCAGCCCCATCCGCTCGATCACGTCGAGGGCGACGCCCCGGATGTCGACCGCCTGGCCGCCGGCGCGGGGGCCGGGGGCCAGCTCGACCACCGTCGGGGCGAAGCCGTTGCGGTGCAGCAGGTGGGCGAGCGCGGTGCCGGCGACTCCGCCACCGGAGATGAGGACGGTCTTCACGGGTGCTCCCTGTTCGGCTTCGTACGCTGTAAGCGACCTGAATGTACGACGTAAATTCAGGGCGCCGCAAGCGCCCTCCACGCCGCTTGGGCCCAGTTCTGAGCTAGGACAGGACGGCCGGGACCGCCATCGGCGCTGCTAGGGTCTGAGCTAGTACAGAGCGGCCGCCCCCACGAAATACCTCACCCGAGGAGCCCTGCCCGTGGCACCGGACACAGCCCCGCCCCCCTTCCGGCGCATCGCCGCCGAACTGCGGCGGCGCATCAGCACCGGGGAGCTCTCGCCCGGCGAGCGGGTGCCCTCGACCCGACGGATCGCCCAGGAGTGGGGCGTCGCCCTCGCCACCGCCACCAAGGCGCTGACCGTGCTGCGCCTGGAGGGCCTGGTGGAGGCTCTCCCCCGGGTCGGCACCGTGGTGGCCACGCCCGCCACGCCCGCCACGCCCTCCGCGACGACCACGGCCACCGGGGCCGACGCACCGGCTCCCGCGCGTCCGCACCAGCCCGCTCGGCACCAACACCCGCAGGAAGGCGAGTTGAGCCGCGAGCGGATCGTCCGGGCCGCCCTCGACCTGGCCGATGCGGAAGGCCTCCCCGCCCTCTCGATGCGCGCCGTGGCGGCCCGGCTCGGAGTCTCGGCGATGTCCCCGTACCGGTACGTCACCAGCAAGGACGAACTCGTCCTGCTCGCCGCCGACGCCGCGTTCGGCGACGCCTCCTACCCCGCCGAGCCGCCCGCCGGCTGGCGGCCCCGCCTGGAACTGAGCGCCCGCACCCTCTGGGCGCTGTTCCGGCGTCACCCCTGGCTCGCCCAGCTCAGCCCGGTCACCCGGCCGCTGATGCTGCCCAACCTGCTGGCCCACGCCGAGTGGGCGCTCGCCGCACTGGACGGCCACGGCCTGGACCCCACGACGATGATGGACGTCCACGTCCTGCTGTACAGCTACATCGAGGGCATCGCCGTCAACCTGGAGCGCGAGGCACAGGCCCAGTCCTCCACCGGCGTCACCGCCGACCAGTGGACGGACAGCCGGGTCCCCGCCCTCGGCCCGCTCGCCGACTCGGGCCGCTTCCCGGTCTTCACCCGCCTGATGGCGGACCTCGCGAGCGGCTACGACCTGGACCTGGACGCCCTGTTCGAGTTCGGCCTGGCCAACCTCCTGGACGGCCTGACGCCCCGGATCGAGAGCGCCGGAGCCGACCGGGCGGCCCGAATCACCGGTGGCGGCCGGCCCCGGGCCTAGAGCTCCCGGCCCCGGAAGGCGCGGCGGTACTCGCGCGGGGCCACGCCGACCCGGGTGGTGAAGGCGGGGCGCAGCGAGACGGCTGAGCCGAAGCCGCAGCGGACGGCGACCGCGTCCACCGGCAGGTCGGTCTCCTCCAGCAGCCGCTGGGCCGTCAGCACCCGCTGTTCCAGCAGCCAGCGCAGCGGCGTGGTCCCGGTGGCGGCGACGAAGCGGCGGGCGAAGGAGCGCTCCGACATCAGGGCGAGTCCGGCCATCCGGCGGACCGTCCACGGGGAGTCCAGCGCGGCCAGGACCTCGGCGCGGGCCCGGACCAGCGGGTCGTCCCCGTCCGCACCGCCGTCCTCCGGGACCGGGGACGGGATGAACTGCGCCTGCCCGCCCGAGCGGAACGGCGCGGTGACCATCGCGCGGGCGATGCTCGCGGCGGCCCGTTCGCCGTGGGCGGCACGGACCAGGTGCAGGCAGAGGTCGATGCCGGCCGCCACCCCCGCCGAGGTCCAGATCTGCCCCTCGCCCGTGAACAGCACCTCGGGCCGGACGTCCACCGCCGGGAAGCGCCGGGCGAGTTCGCCTGCGAGCGCCCAGTGGGTGGTGGCCGGGCGGCCGTCGAGCAGCCCCGCCTCCGCGAGCACGAACGCACCCGCGCAGAGCGAGGCGACGGTGACGCCGCGCTCGTGCGCGGCGCGCAGCGCGGCGGGCACGGCGGGGTCGCGCGGCTCGTACGGCCGCTCCATCCCGGGGACGACGACCAGGTCGCACTCGGCGAGCGCGTCCAGGCCGTGGTCCGGCACCCGCTCCAGGCCGCCGCCGAGCCGCACCCGGGCGCCGGCCGGGCCGCAGACCCGCAGCTCGAAGTCGGGCAGTCCGGGCCGGCTCGGCCGGTTGTCCCAGACCTCCCCGATCACCGCGTAGTCGAAGGCCCGGACGCCGTCGAAGACCAGACACCCCACCGTGCGCACGACCGTCCACCCTCTCCCTGCCGGTTGGCAGGATCATATCGATGGGTGGCCCCACCGCCCCTCACTCCGCCGGGAGGGGCCGCCGCACGATGGACGCATGACGAACACCAGCGCCTTCGACGCCCCGCTCACCATCGCCCCCGACTCCGTCCTCGTGGTCATCGACGTCCAGAAGGGCTTCGAGGACACCGCGTTCTGGGGCGAACGCGACAACCCCGGGGCCGAACGACGGATCGGCGAACTGATCGACGTGTGGCAGGCCACCGGACGGCCGATCGTGACCGTGCAGCACGTCTCCCCCACCGGGCCGCTCGCGGAGGGCACCCCGGGCCACGAGCTGAAGGACTTCGTGGCGGCGGTCGAACCGGACCTGCACATCACCAAGACCGTGAACAGCGCCTTCTACGGCACGCCGGACCTGCACGCCTGGCTCCGGGAGCGGGGCGCGGAGCAGGTCGTCATCGTCGGCATCATCACGAACGTCTGCAACGAGACCACCGCGCGGATGGCCGGCAACCTCGGGTACGACGCGGTCTTCCCGATCGACGCGATGCACGCGTTCGACATGGCCGGGCCCGACGGGGTCACCGTCCCGGCCGCCGAACTGGCCCGGGCCACCGGCGCGGTGCTGCACGCGATGCGGTTCGCCAAGGTGGTCACCGCGGAGTCGGTGGTGACGGCGGCGAGGGCCGGCGGGCCGGTGACCGCCGGGCGGTCCTGACCGCCGCCGTCGGGCACTTCGCATCCCCGCCGGAAGTTGATCTTCCGGTCGGAGCCGCCGGGTCGCGCGGTTCCGGAGCGACGGCCCACGGCGACGAAGGAATGTGACACGGGTGGACGAGAAAGCACTGCCGGCCGAACTCTTCGAGGCGCACCGGTCCCATCTGCGGGCCGTCGCCTACCGGATGCTCGGCTCGATCAGCGAGGCCGAGGACGCCGTCCAGGACACCTGGCTGCGGTACGACCGGACCGACACCGCCGACGTCGAGAACCTCGGCGGCTGGCTGACCACGGTGGCCGGGCGGATCTGCCTCAACCAGCTCCGGTCGCGCGCCCGGCGGCGCGAGGAGTCCTTCGAGTCGCGGGCCGAGGCGGGTGTCGCCGAGGTGCCCCGGATACCGGACCCGCTGATCGGGTGCGCGGACGCCGTCGACCCCGAACAGGAGGTGCTGCTGGCCGACTCGGTCGGTCTGGCCCTGATGGTCGTGATGGAGTCGCTGTCGCCCGCCGAGCGGGTCGCGTTCGTCCTGCACGACCTGTTCGCGGTGCCGTTCGACGAGATCGCGCCGCTGATCGAGAAGACCGGGGCGGCCACCCGCCAGCTGGCCGGCCGGGCCCGCCGCAAGGTCCAGGGGCAGGCGCCCGCCCCGGACCGGGACCTCGCCCGGCAGCGGGTGGCCGTCGACGCCTTCTTCGCCGCCACCCGGGACGGCGACCTCGACGCGCTGCTCGCCGTCCTCGCCCCGGACGTGGTGCTGCGCGCCGACGGTTCGGCCGGCCGGGACCGCCGGCCGGTGGTCCTCAACGGCGCCCGCACGGTGGCCGGCCAGGCGGTCATGTTCCGCAGCCTCTCGCCGTACGCGCGCCCGGCGCTCGTCAACGGCGCGGCGGGGGTCGTGGTGGTCGGTGCCAACGGACGGCCGGTCTCGATCATGGCCTTCACGGTGGTCGGCGGCACGATCGCGGCCATCGACGTGCTGAGCGACCCGGAGCGGCTCGCCGCGCTGGACCTGGCGGCGTTCGGCGCGTAGGGCCGACGGCGTCCGGGCGGCGGACGGCCGCCCCCGCCCGGGGAAGTCCGGTGCGAGGGGCGGCCGTCGGCGGTCTGCGGGGCTCAGCCCTTCCTGGAGAGGAAGTCGTAGGCGCCCGCCGCGACGTCGTCCAGGTAGGGGCCGGCCTGGAACTTCGGCTCGCCGGTGTGCTTGCCGACCGAGACGTTGCTGACCAGCACCGGTTGGCCGTCCTTCACCGCCAGCCAGCCGCCGCCGCTGGAACCGCCCGTCATGGTGCAGCCGATGGCGTGCATCGGCGGGCGGCTCGGCTCGTACGACAGCCGGGACGGCCGGCCGCTCTCGCAGCGGTTGAGCTCCATGCCGTCGAACGGCGCGGCCGCCGGGTAGCCGTACTCGGAGATGGTCAGCTGCTCGCGCGGGGCGTTGAACCAGACCGGCACCGCGCCGCCGACCGTCTCCTCCAGCGACTTGGCACCGTCGGCGGGCTTCACCCGGATGATCGCGAAGTCGTAGTGGGTCGCCGGGTCGCCGCCCTTGCCGCCCTCCGCCTTCCACTGCGGGGAGGTCACCGCCTGGGTGGCGTTCCAGATGCCGAACGGCGCGTACTGGGACTCGTCCGCCTGCTTGCCCCCGCTCAGCGCACCGTTGCTGTTGAACGCCGGTATGAAGGAGAGGTTGCTGAAGAACGCGCCGCCCCGGCCCTGGTGGACGCAGTGGCCGGCGGTCCAGACCAGGTTGCTCCTGCCGGGGTGGGCCGGGTCGGCGACCACGGTGGCGGAGCACTGGAAGTGGTTGAGCCCGCCGGCGGCGGCCGCGCCGCTGCCCGGCTCGTCGGCGAACAGCTTCCCGTGCACGCCGAGCTTGGTGTACGGGTGCGGGAGGGGCTGGGCGTTGACCGTCTTGGGCAGCGGGTCGTTGCCGTTGTCGGCCGGCTGGGCGGGCTGGGAGGGCTGGGAGGGCTTCGCGGGCTGGGACGGCTGTCCCGGCTGGGCGGGGGCCTGCGTCGGCTGGCCGGCGGGCGGCTGGGCCGGCGGCGCCGGGGCCTGCGAGGCCGGCTGCTGGGTGCTGGACGGCTTCGGCGCCGCCGGGGTGGTCGGCTGCCCCGGCTGGGTGGGCTGGCCGGCCGGCGGCTTGGTGCCCGGTGCGGACGGCACGGACGGCGCCCCCGGCGCCGTCGGCTGGGCCGGGGCCTGCGTCGGCGGGGCGGGCTGCGTGGGCTGGGCGGGCGGCTGGGCCGGCGGTGCGGTGGGCGGCGCAGGCGGCGCGATCGGCTCGTCGGGCTTGGCCTTGAGCAGCTTGTCCAAGGTCCAGAAGCCCTTGGCGGCGGCCGGGAGGGCGTAGTCCTTCGCCCACTTCTCCCAGTCGTCGAACTTCCACTTCTTCAGCTCGTCCAGATTGGCCGGCAGTCCGAGGTTCGGCTGCGCGCCGGCCGTGACGGCGACGTCGGCCGAGCTGTTCTCCGGACCGCAGGCCGCGGTGGTGAGCAGGGTCAGCGCGAGAACGGACGCCCCCAGCGCACTCCCCGCGGTGCGAACGGAGCGACGGGCATTTCTACCTGACGATGACATGAACTTCTGATCCCCCTGTGTGAAAACGCACGGCGCCGCCGCAACGGCGCCGACGGTGCGCGGGGGAGTATTCCACTGACCGTCAGCGAGGCGTCCACCCGCCCCGTCGACGGCGGGAACGGCGGGAACGGCGGGGACCGCGCGGACGGCGGGAACGGCGGGTCGCGGCCGGAGACCGTCAGCGACCGACCGCACCGTCCAACTGCTCGCGGAGGATGTCGGCGTGCCCGGCGTGCCGCCCGGTCTCCTCGATCATGTGCACCAGCAGCCAACGCATCGACGGCGCCTCGCCGTCGGGCCGCAGCGACCGCGCCCCGGGGCGGTCCAGCTCCGCCGCCGCACCGATCACCGCGTTCGCCCGGACGATCGCCTCCCGGTACGCGGCCACCGACTCCGCCACCGTCTCGTCGCCGGGCGAGAGCGCTTCGTCGTCCCACAGCTCGACGTCGTCACCCCGGTACGCCCAGAGGAACCAGTTCAGTTCGACGGCGGAGAGGTGGCGCACCAGCCAGAGCAGGCTGGTCCCGGACGCCACCCCGGGCCGCCGGGCGTCCTCGTCGGACAGGCCGTCCGTCTTGGCGATCACGCAGGCGCGCAGGTAGTCCAGGAAGGTGAGCAGCGTGGTGTGCTCGTCGGCGTCGACCCCCGGCGGGCGCAGGTCGGCCCGCCCGCCCGCACGGCCCTCGTCCACCGGCCTCCCGGTCGCCACGTCCCCGGTCGCCACCCCGCCGATCGCGGAATCGCCGGTCACGCAATCGCCGGTCGCGGATTCACCGGTCACGGATTCGTCGCTCGCGCCGCCATCGGCCACGGTGTTCTCGGTCACGCCCGCCACCCTAACCACGGGCACCGGCCCGACGGCCCCGGCGGAGCCGACCGGTCCTCACCAGCCCTGGCCGTGGAGCCAGTCGGCGAGGTGACGGGCGCAGGTGTCGACGGACTCGCGCCAGGTGTGGGCGGCACCGTCGCCGGCCTCGTCGCTCACGTGCTTGACCAGGCGGACCGGGACGCCGGCGCGGTGGGCCACGGTCGCGACGGCGTAGCCCTCCATGTCGACCAGGTCGGCGTGCTCGGCCAGCCGGTCACGGGCGGCCGGGTCCGAGACGAAGAGGTCGCCGGTGGCCAGCACCGGGCCGTCGCCCTTGCCGACGACCAGGGGGGCGCCGTACGTCCGGCCGGTCAGTGCGAACAGGGCGGGGGTGTCGATGTCGTGCTGGATCACCTGGGTGACGGTGTGGGTGCCCTCCCAGCCGGGGCGCAGGGCTCCGGCGGTACCGAGGTTGACCACCTCGGAGGGGTGGGTCTCCCGGGCGAGGACGGTGGCCAGTGCGGCGGCCGCGTTGAGCTTGCCGATGCCGGTCAGCAGGACCGGGAGCCGGTCGCCGAGGTGGGCGGCCTCCTCCCGGACGGCGACGACGAGCAGCGGACGGTCGGCGGAGATCGTTCCCAGAAGACGCATGCCGCCATCGTACGGAGCGGCTGCCCCCGTCACCGGACCGGCACAAGCGGACCCCAGCCCTCCGACTGTCCGGGGAACCGCATAGGGTGCTTCCCGCGTCGACCCGATCGCCGCCCGCCCCGCACCCTGGGGGCCCGGGGCCCGGGAGACACCCGGTCCGGCGGCGCGCAGCGCTGCGGAGAAGCTCAAGATCGGCGCAACTCGGGTGTGGCCGCGGGGAGTGACGGCCATACTGCTGGCAACGGCCGGGTCCCGAATGCGGGTGCGGGCCACAGGGGAGGGTGAGGCTGGTGGCGACACCGGTTCGTACGAAGGGGTCGGGCGCGCTCGCACCGGGGCGGCCCGACGGTTCATCAGCGGTCGCGCCGGGGCGCGGCGGCCCGGGCCCGGTGGCCGTGGCGACCGGGCCGATCGCCCGGCTGGGGCAGGCCACCCGGACGGCCCCGGGCCGGCTGCGGCTGGCCGGGGCGCTGCTGGCGGTACTGACCCTGGCGTTCGGCGCGCTCACCGCCGCCCAGCTGAACTCCCGGGCGCAGGCCGCGAAGCGGGTCGTCGGGTACAGCCAGCCGCTCAGCCAGGCGGCCGCCGACATCCATCTCTCGCTGGCCGACGCGGACACCACCGCGGCGACCGGCTTCCTGCTGGCGGGCGCCGAGCCGAGGGCCGTCCGGGCCCGTTACGAGCAGGACCTCAGGACGGCGTCCCAGCTGATCTCCGAGGCGGCGGCCCGGACCACCACCTCCTCCCCCGCGCAGGAGTGGCTCTCCACCCTCAACCAGCAGGTCCCGGTGTACGCGGGGCTGGTGGAGAACGCGCGGGCCGAGAACCGGCAGGGATTCCCGCTCGGCGGCGCCTACCTGCGGTACGCCTCCGAGCAGATGCGCACCGGGCTGCTGCCGGCCGCCGAGAAGCTCATCGCGGCCGAGAACGAGGCGCTGGCCGACGACCTCGCGGACGCCCGGGCCACCCCGTGGGCCGGGTACCTGCTGGGTGTGATCGTGCTGACGGCGCTGGTCTGGGTGCAGATGGCGCTGTTCCGGCGGACCAACCGGGTGTTCAACCCGGGGCTGCTGGCGGCGACCGCCGCCGTGCTGGCCGGGGTGCTCTGGCTGACCGTGGCCGCGACCGGCGCCGGCTCCACGCTCCGGCGCGCGGAGCGCGAGGGCGCGGCGCCCCTGCGGGTGCTCAACTCCGCCCGGGTGGACGTACTGACCGCCCGGCTGGCGGAGAACCTGCACCTGGTGGCGCGCGGTTCCAGCGCCAAGTACGCCGAGCTCTGGTCGAAGACCTCCGGGCACCTGGTCGCGACCGACCCCCAGCCCGGCACCGCGCCGACCGGCACGCTGGTGGAGGCGCAGACGCTGGCACCGCCGGAGGCCCGGGGAGCGCTCGACCAGGCGCGGCTCGACTACCAGCAGTGGCGCGAGCGGCACACCGCGGCGAGCGACCTGGAGAACAAGGACGGCGACTACCAGGGCGCCCTGGACGCGACGGTGACGGTCAAGGAGGCGGACGTGCCGAAGACCGCCGACGCCTCGTTCAACGCCGTCGACCAACAGTTGGCCAGGGCCGCCACCCTGGAGGAGGGCCTGTTCAGGGACGCGGCCCTGGGGGTCGACGGGGACCTGCGCACCGCGGCCGTGGCCGTCGCGGTGCTGGGCCTGCTCGCGGCCGCCGCGGCGGTCCGCGGGCTGGGCCGCCGACTGGCCGAGTACCGGTAGAGGGGGGACGGGAAGATGAGCAGGGCAACGGTACGGGCGGCCCGGACGGCGGTGGCGCTGGCGCTGCTGGCCTCCGGCGCGGCGGTCCTCGGCGGGAGCGGGTCGCCGGGCGCGGCGCCGGCGGGCGGCGCGCCGCTGGAGGTGCAGGCGGCCTCGGCGCCCCGGCAGGAGCAGGCGGGCGCCTGCGACGTGTACAGGAGCGTGCCGCCGAGCGGCGAGGACGGGCCCGCGGTGAAGGCCATCAAGGCCAAGCGCAGCCTGGTCATCGGCATCGACCTGAACAGCTACCGCTGGGGCTCGCGCAACCCGAACACCGGTCAGATCGAGGGCTTCGACATCGACCTCGCCCGGGCGATCGGCACCGCGATCATGGGCGACCCGGAGAAGGTGACGCTCAAGGCGGTCCCGACCGCCGAGCGGATCAAGTTCATCCAGGAGGGCCGGGTCGACCTGATCATCCGCACGATGACGATCACCTGCGAGCGGATGGAGCAGGTGTCCTTCTCGCGGCCGTACTTCACCATGAGCCAGCGGGTGGTGGTGCCCAAGTCGTCCACCGCGAAGAACCTCGACGAGGCGCTGAAGGGCACGACCGCCTGCGCCGCGGCCGGTTCCTCGGCCCTGGAGGAGCTGAAGAACCGCCCGATCAAGGAGCTCGTCACCCCGGAGAACAACCTGGACTGCCTGGTGCTGATGCAGCTGGGCAAGGTCGACGCGACGATGACGGACGACGTCCTGGCGGCCAGTCAGGCGGCCCAGGACCAGACCGTCCGGGTGGTGGACGGCGAGGTCCGGCCGGGCGTGATGGGCATCGCGATGCTGAAGACCAGCACCGACCTGACGGCCCGGGTGAACCAGGTGCTCGGCGACTACCACACGAGCGGCGCCTGGCGCGGCACGTACGACCGCTGGCTCAAGCCGTACCTGCTGAACGACGCCGAGCACTACTGGCCGATGCCGCGGTGACGACCCCGAGGGCCGGGACGGCGGGCTCCCGGGAGGCACCCGCTAGGGTCGGGACGGATCTCGGCGGAGGCCCCGCGGAGCACGGGACGGAGCCGGGGACCGCGGAGCGGCGAAGCACGGAACAGGGAACCACGGAGCAGGCGGAGGAGGAGAGAGGGCGTTGGCGGCTTCTGCTGGCCCGGTGCTGAGCCGGGAGGAGGTGGACCGCGCGCTGGCGCGCCTCGGCGCGGAACGCGACGCGGTCGAGTCCGCGCTGCTCTCCCTCCAGGACCACCCCGGGCTGCGGCTGCTCGACGGCGCCGCGCTGTCCGGGCGGACGCAGGAGCGGTGGTCCGTCGCCGGGCAGGGCCTGCCGATGCTCTGGGCGCTGTTCGACCGCTACTCGGAGGCGCTCGCCTCGGCCCGCGCGGTGCGGGCCCGCAAGGCCCGACCGGGCGGGCCCGAACTCGCCGAACTCAGCGAGCTGCTCACCGGCGACGCGGTGACCGTGCCCGGCGGCGCACCGGACGGCGCGCAACTGCTCGGCGCGCCCGCCCGGCTGGTCGAACGGGTCAGCCTGGACGGGCTGATGACCCGGATGAACTCCTGGTACGCCACCGTGCTGGAGGTGGTCTCCGCCGCGGACGCGGTCTGGACGGCGCTGCCCGCCCGGATCGACCTGCTGCTCGCCGAGCTGCGCCGGGTGCAGACCCTGGCCGGCTCGCTCGGCGTGCACCCCGGCGGCCACCCGCTCGGCGACGACCTGGTCGGGCTGGAGACCGACCTGAACGCGCTGCGGGCCGAGGTGCGCAGCGACCCGCTCGCGCTCTGGCGGCCGGCCCGGGTCCCCGCCCAGCGCGGGACCGTCCCGGACGGCGGCGCGCTGGCCACCCCGTCCGGGGTCGTGGACACCGAGCGGTTCGACCGGGCCGGGCGGGCGCTGGACGGCGTCCGGCTGGAGCTGGAGAACCTGCTGCGGCTGCGCGACGACGCCGAGGAGCGCCTGCAGGGCGTCGGCGAGCTGCTGCAGCGGGCCGACGTCACGCTGGCCGAGGCCCGCCGCGCGCGCGGCGAGGTGCTGGCGAAGATCGCCGCGACCGAGGTGCCCGCCGTCCCGGGCCCGGCCTCGGCGCTGCGCGAACGGATCGTGGTCGCCCTGGAGCTGCGGCAGAACGGGCAGTGGTACCGGCTCGCGCCGCTGCTGGACGCGCTGGAGGACGCGGCCGCCAAGGAACTGGCCCGGGCCCGGCAGTCGCTCACCGAGGTGACCCAGCCGCTGGCCTTCCGGGCCGAACTGCGCGGGCGCCTGGACGCGTACAAGGCGATGGCCGCCCGGCTGCGGGTGGCCGAGGACCCGGAAGTGGTGGAGCGGTACGAGAAGGCGCGCTGGCTGCTCTGGAGCGCGCCCTGCGACCTGCGCGCGGCGGCGGGCGCGGTGGCCCGGTTCCAGCAGTCGCTGCGGCCGGCACAGGGCGAGGCGGCACAGGCGCCGGCCGGCGGGGAGCCGGTCGACGGACAGGCGGCACAGGGACAGGGACTGGGGGGCTGAGGGTGATGGGCGAGACGTGCGTACGGCCGGAGTGCACCGGCAGCGGGACGATCGACACGGACGGCTACTGCGACGAGTGCGGCCTCGCCCCGGCGGGCACCTCCTCCGTCTCCGTGAGGACCGCCACCGGCGCGGCCGTACCGGCCGCGCGGCAGGCCGTCCGGGCCCCGGCGGGCCCGGGCCTGCCGTGCCCCCGCGCCTGTTCCGGGACGATCGACGCCGACGGCTACTGCGACGAGTGCGGCCTCACGCCGCCCGAGGGCTCCGGCGGGACCACCTCCGCGCACTCCCCGACCGGGCGCGCCGTCCTCGACCCGGACACCGGTTCCTCGCGCACCGGGTCCTCGCGCACCGGCTCGACCCGCACCGGCTCGTCCCGCACCGGCTCGTCCCGTTCGCTGTCCGGACGCTCCCGCTCGCACCGCTCGACCCGGACCGGCAGCGGCCGGTCGGTCTCGGTGCGCAGCAGCCGGGGCAGCGGCACCGTGGGCACCCGCCACCGGCTGGGCGCCGGCCTCGTGACGGTGCCGACCGTCGCCGCGGCCGACCCCGCGCAGGCGGTGCTGGTGAACCCGGAGGTGCCGGAGCGCAAGCGGTTCTGCTCCAAGTGCGACACCCCGGTGGGCCGGGAGCGGAACGGCACGCCGGGCCGCCCGGAGGGGTTCTGCACCAAGTGCGGCACGCCGTACTCGTTCACGCCGAAGCTGCGCCGGGGCGACCTGGTCGGCGGCCAGTACGAGGTGGTGGGCTGCCTGGCGCACGGCGGGCTCGGCTGGATCTACCTGGCGGTGGACCGGCGGGTCAGCGACAAGTGGGTGGTGCTCAAGGGCCTGCTGGACACCGGGGACGAGGACGCGCTGGCGGTGGCCGTCGCCGAGCGCCGGTTCCTGGCCGAGGTGGACCACCCGAGCATCGTCCGCATCATCAACTTCGCCGAGCACCCGGACCTGCGCACCGGCGCGACCGACGGCTACATCGTGATGGAGTACGTCGGCGGCAAGTCGCTCAAGGACATCGCCAACGAGCGCCGCACCCCGGACGGCCGGCGCGAGCCGCTGCCGGTCGAGCAGGCGATCGCGTACGCGCTGGAGGCGCTGCCCGCGCTGGGCTACCTGCACGCCCGCGGGCTGGTCTACTGCGACTTCAAGATCGACAACGCGATCCAGAGCGGCGACACGCTCAAGATCATCGATATGGGCGCCGTCCGCCGCCTCGACGACGACGGCCCGATCTACGGCACCATCGGCTACCAGGCACCGGAGATCGCCACCGACGGCCCCTCCCCCGCCTCCGACCTCTACACGGTGGCCCGCACCCTCGCGGTGCTCAGCTTCGACTTCCAGGGCTACTCCACCGTCCACCGGGACACCCTGCCCGGCCCGGAGTCCGTGCCGGTCTTCGCCGCGTACGAGTCGTACTACCGCTTCCTCGTCCGCGCCACCGACCCGGACCCGGCCCGCCGGTTCGCCTCCGCCGAGGAGATGGCCGACCAGCTCACCGGCGTCCTGCGCGAGGTGCTGGCCCTCCAGGACGGGCGGGCCCGACCCGCGCCCTCCACCCTGTTCGGCCCCGAACTGCGCGTGGTGGACACCGAGCTGGTCGCACCGACGGTCCGGCCCGGCGAACTGCGGCTGGCCGCCCTCGACCCCGCCGCCGCCGCGCTCGCCCTGCCCGTCCCCCGGGTCGACCCGGCCGACCCCAACGCCGGCTTCCTCGCCGCCCTGTTCGCCACCGGCCCGGGGGAGGCGCTGGCCGCGCTGGAGGGCGCGCTCGCCGACTCCGCCGAGCGCCGGCTCCGCGAGCTGCGCGCCCTGCTCGAACTCGGCCGGCACACCCGGGCCGTCGAGGCCCTCGCCGCATTGGACCAGGAGTACCCGGACGACTGGCGGGTGGTCTGGTACCGGGGCCTGACCTCGCTGGTCTCCGCCGCGGCCGACCCCGGCGCGCCCGACCACGAGGCGCTGCGCGCCGCCGCCGAGGCCTTCGACGCCGTCTACGACGCCTTCCCCGGCGAGGCCGCCCCCAAGCTGGCCCTCGCCGCCTGCGCCGAACTCCTCGGCGACGGCGGCGACGCGGCCGAGTTCTACCGTCTGGTGTGGAGCACCGACCAGAGCTACCTGAGCGCCGCCTTCGGGCTGGCCCGGGTCCGGCTCGCCGACGAGGACCGGGCCGGCGCCGTCGCCGTCCTGGAGTCCGTGCCGGCCACCTCCAGCCAGTACACCCCCGCCCGGATCGCCGCCGTCCGGGCCCGGCTGCGCGAGCGGCCCGCCACCGACCCGCTCGGCGCCGACCTCGGCGCGAGCTCCGAGCAGCTGACCGCGCTGCGCCTGGACGACCGCCGCCGCGAGGAGCTCGCCGTCGAGGTGCTCGGCGCCGCGCTCGGCTGGGTCACCGCCGGGTCACCCGGCGAGACCGGCGTGGGCCGGACAACCGGCGAGGTCAGCGTGCTGGGACGGCCCGCGGTGGAACGGGAACTGCGGTTCGCCCTGGAGCAGTCATACCGGGTACTCGCCCGGTTGGCCGACCGGGCCGAGAACAGGATCGACATGGTGGAGCGGGCCAACCGCGCCCGCCCCAGGACGTGGGTGTAAGAGATGCCGCAGCAGACCGTGTGCCAGAGCTGTGCCGAGCCGATGGACCCGGGGGACGTCTTCTGCGGCTCCTGCGGGGCGAGCCGCGACGGCCGTCCCGCCCCCGGCGCGATGCCGCCCAGCTGGTCCGCAGCCCGGGACGGTGACGAGGGCCACGCGCCGACCCTGCCCGACACGCCCACCGTCCCGGCGCAGAACTCCCAGGGCGCCAACGGCACGCCGGGCCTCCAGGGCGCCGCGGGTGCACCGGGCGCCGCGGGTGCACCGGGCGCCGCGGCTGCGCACGGCGGACCCGCCTGCGCACACTGCGGGCTCCAGCAGGTCACCGGCGACGGCTACTGCGAGGCCTGCGGCCGCGCCCAGCCGCGCCCCCGCGACCACATGGAGAAGGCGCTCGGCGGCGTCGCCGGGGTCAGCGACCGGGGTGTCCGGCACCACCGCAACGAGGACTCCTTCACCGTCGCCGCCACCTCGCTGCCCGGCGGCGAACCGGTCGTGGTGGCCGTGGTCTGCGACGGCGTCTCCTCCTCCGACCGGCCCGACCAGGCCTCCGAGACCGCCGTCGACGCCGCCTCCGAGTCGCTGCTCAGCTCGCTGGAGGCCGGCCAGGAACCGACCGCGGCCATGCGCCGGGCGATCGCCGAAGCCGCCGCCGCCGTGGCCGCCCTGGCCACCGACGGCACCAAGCCGCTCCGGCCCGACGTCAACGCGCCCGCCTGCACCTACGTCAGCGCGATCGCGACCGGCGGCCGGGTCACCATCGGCTGGGTCGGCGACACCCGCGCGTACTGGATCCCGGACGACCGGGTCTCCGCCGAGCCGTTCCGGCTCACCCAGGACGACTCCTGGGCCGCCCGGATGGTCGAGGCCGGGCTGATGGGCGAGGCCGAGGCCTACGCGGACCCGCGCGCCCACGCCATCACCGGCTGGCTCGGCGCCGACGCCGAGGAGGTCGTCCCGCACACCCTCGACTTCACCCCGCACGTTCCCGGCGTGCTGCTGATCTGCACCGACGGACTCTGGAACTACGCCGAGGCCGCCACCGACCTCGCCTACTTCGTCCGTCCGGACGCCCGCACCGAACCGCTCGCCACCGCCCAGACCCTGGTCAAGTTCGCCGTCGCCTCCGGCGGGCACGACAACATCACCGTCGCGGTGATCCCGATCGACCCGCCCCCGGCGGCCGAACCGGCGGAGGGCGAGGACGGCCGGACCGCGACCGCGCTGGACCTTCCGGTGATCACCGCGGCCGGATCCGGGCCGGCGGGCGCGGACGACGAGGACCACGACCCGACCCTGCCGGACATCCCGGTGATCGGCTCCGCCGCCGCTCCGCTGCCCCCGGTCCCGCCCCTCCCCCCGCAGCCGCCGGCCGTCCCCCCGCGCCCGGTCCGGCCCCCGGCGGCCCGCTGAGCCCGGAGGCCGGGACGCCACGCACCGACCGGGCCGGCGGACCGCCGCCACCCGCCACCCCGCTGCACGCCCACCGACCGCCCGCACCATCCGACCATCCGACGGGAGCCACCCGCCCATGGCAACACTGGCCAAGCCGAACCTGCCCAGGTTCGACGTGGAGATCTTCCAGAACGAGTTCCTCGCGGACGGCGCCCGGGAGGTGAACGCCATCGTGACG
>NZ_JBHXKE010000188.1:0-19836 GCF_042722765.1 Kitasatospora sp. NPDC058406 | reverse complement strand
TCGAACGCGTCCGCGAAGACCGGGAACGCCTCGTACAACCCCCGGCCCATCGACGCACGCTGCGCACCCTGACCCGTGAACAGGAACGCCACCCGACCAGAACCCGCAACACCCGTCAGACCACCCGACCCGGAAGCTACCGCGCCCAGCCCGGTCGTCAACCCCTCGGTGTCACCGGCGAGCACCACCGCGCGATGTGCCAGCGCGGCACGCCGGATCGAGGCCGCGCCGAGCGCCACCGCCGGGTCCCCGCCTTCTCCGGCGGAGGCCAGCATGCGCGCGGCCTGAGCCCGCAGAGCTTCGGAGGTGTGACCTGAGAGCACCAGCGGCACGATCGGCAACCGCGTCGGCACCGGCGCGGACACGGGCTCGGTCGCCGGGGGCTCCTCCAGGATCACGTGCGCGTTCGTGCCGCTCATGCCGAACGACGAGATGCCGGCCCGGCGCGGGCGGTCCCCGGGGTTCCACGGCCGGGACTCCGTCAGCAGCTCGACGGCGCCGGACGCCCAGTCCACGTGCGGGGACGGCTCGTCGGCGTTCAGCGTCGCGGGCAGCACACCGTGCCGCATCGCGAGAATCATCTTGATGATGCCCGCGACACCGGCCGCGGCCTGCGTGTGCCCGATGTTGGACTTCACCGACCCCAGCCACAACGGCTCGCCGCCGTCACGGTCCTGCCCGTACGTCGCCAGGAGCGCCTGGGCCTCGATCGGGTCGCCCAGGGCGGTACCGGTGCCGTGCGCCTCCACCGCGTCCACGTCGGACGCCGACAGGCCCGCCTGCGCCAGCGCCGCCCGGATCACCCGCTGCTGCGACGGACCGTTCGGCGCCGTCAGACCGTTCGACGCACCATCCTGGTTGACCGCCGTGCCCCGCACCACCGCCAGCACCCGACGACCCGCAGCCCGCGCCGACGACAACCGCTCGACGAGCAGCATGCCGACACCCTCGGACCAGCCCGTCCCGTCGGCACCCGCGCCGAACGGCTTGCACCGGCCGTCGGGCGCGAGGCCCCGCTGGCGCGAGAACTGAACGAAGGTCTCCGGGCCCGACATCACGGCCACACCGCCGGCCAGCGCCATCGAGCACTCACCCGAACGCAGCGCCTGTGCGGCCAGGTGCAACGCCACCAGCGACGACGAGCACGCCGTGTCGATGGTCACCGCCGGGCCTTCGAGCCCGAACGTGTAGGAGAGCCGCCCGGAGACGACGCTGCCGGCCGTTCCGGTCAGGAGGTGGCCTTCCAGCTCGTCCGGGAGCCCCGCCGCCAGGTCTGCGTAGTCGATGCTGTTGGCACCGGCGAACACGCCGACCTGCTCGCCGCGGAGCGACGACGGATCGATCCCGGCCCGCTCGAACGCCTCCCACGCGGTTTCCAGCAGAAGCCGCTGCTGCGGATCCATCGCCAGCGCCTCACGCGGCGAGATCCCGAACAGGTCGGCGTCGAACTCCGGTGCCTCGTAGAGGAATCCGCCCTCGCGGGTGTACGTGGTGCCGGCGTGGTCCGGGTCGGGGTGGTACAGCCCGTCCAGGTCCCAGCCACGGTCGGTCGGGAACGCCCCGATCCCGTCCCGACCGGAGGCGACCAGCTCCCAGAACGCTTCCGGGGTGTCCGCCCCGCCGGGGAGCCGCAGGCCCATGCCCACGATGACGATCGGATCGTCGTCGCCTGCGGCCACCGTGCCCACCGGCGCCAGCACCGCGTCCACCGAGCCGCTCAGCTCGCCCAGCAGGTGGGCCGCGAGCCGCTCGACGCTCGGGTAGTCGAACACCAGCGTCGCCGCGAGCACCAGTCCGGTCGCTCCCTGGAGGCGGTTCCGGAGCTCCACCGCCGTCAGCGAGTCGAAGCCGAGCTCCTTGAACGCCCGCCCCGGTTCCAGTCCCTCGGCCGAGGTGTGACCCAGCACGGCGGCGACGTGCGACCGCACGACCTCGCCGACCAGGCGCTCCCGCTCCCCTGCGGCGAGGCCCGCCAGCCGCTGCGCCAACGTGGAGAACACCGTGCCGCCGACGGCCGGCGCCGCCTCCACCTCGGGCAGACCGTCGAACAGCGGACGGGCCCGCGTCGCCGCGAACACCGGGACGAACGCGTCCCACCGGACCTCGGCGATCGTCAGTGCGGCCTCGTCGCCGTTCACCGCGCCGGCCAGTGCGGCCACCGCCAGTCGCGGGTCGAGCGGCACGAGGCCGCGGCGCCGGAGCTGGGTCGCGACCTCGTCGTCCGCGGCCATGCCGATCTCGGCCCACGGCCCCCAGGCCACGGCCGTTCCCGGGAGCCCGTGCGCGCGCCGTCTGGCGATCAGGCCGTCCAGGGCCGCGTTCGCCGCCCCGTACGCGGCCTGGTCACCGCTGCCCCAGACACCGGAGATCGACGAGAACACCACGAACGCGTCGAGACGCGTACCGACCAGCGCGTCCAGGTGCAACGCCCCGTCGACCTTGCCGGACAGCACGGCGCGGAAGTGCGCCTCGTCGGCGTCGCGCAGCGGCACGTCGGCAGCGACGCCCGCCGCGTGCACCACCGCGTCGACGTCGCCGACGACGGCCAGCAGGGCCTCGACCTCGGCCCCGTCGGCCAGATCGCAGGCGTGCACCTCGGCGTTCGGCAGCTCGGCCAGCAGCTCCGCCGCACCGGGCGCCCGCGCTCCGCGCCGCGACACCAGCACCAGCCGCTCGGCGCCGTTCGCCGCGGCCCAGCGCGCGACCTCCGCGCCCAGGCCGCCCGTGCCACCGGTGATCAGCACCGTCCCGCGCGGACGCCAGGCGGAGGCCGCCGTGCTCGCCGGGGCGTGCTCCAGCCTCCGGACGACCACCCCGCCGCCGCGCACCGCGACCTGGTCCTCGACGCCGAGCGCTCCGGCCAGCACCGCACCGACCCGCGCGGCCGCACGGGCGTCGACGACCGGCGGCAGGTCGAGCAGCCCGCCCCAGAACTCCGGGTGCTCCAGGCCGACCACCCGGCCGAAGCCCCACAACGCGGCCTGGTCGACGTCGACCGGGCTGTCCGCCCGGCCGGTCGTCACGGCGGCCCGCGTCACCAGCCACAGCGGGCTCTCGTTCCGCACGTCCGTCAGGGCCTGAACCAGCGCCGACGCGTCGCCGAGCGAGGTCGTCGACGCCACGACGCCGGAGATGTCGAGCCCTTCGAACCGGGCGGCCAGTTCGGCGCGGGTCCCTGCGGGCACCCGGACCACCGAGGCGCCGAGCCCGCTCAGCACCTCACCGAGCCGGTGGACGTCGTCCCCGACCACGGCCCACCGTCCGGCCGGTTCTGCGGCCGGCAGGTCGGCGGGCTTCCAGGTGACCCGGTAGCGCAGGCCGTCGATCAGTGACCGCTCCTGGCCCCGTGCCCGCCAGGACGCGAGCGCGGGCAGCACGTTCTCCAGCGACGCGGTCGGGACGCCGAGCTGCGCGGACAGGCCGGACAGATCGCCCTGCTCCACCGTGGCCCAGAACCCGGCCTCGACGGGGTCGGCGGCCACCGCCTTCGCGGGCCGGCTCTCCAGCCAGTACCGCTGGTGCTGGAAGGCGTAGGTCGGCAGCTCGACCGGTCGGACGCCCGTGAACAACGGCGACCAGTCGACCGGGACACCGTTGACGTGCAGGGTCGCCAACGCCGTGAGCACGGTGGTGACTTCGTCGCGGTCGCGGCGCAGCAACGGCGCGGTGACGGCATCGGGCTGCTGAACGAGCGCGGACAGCACGCCGTCCGGGCCCAGTTCGACGAACCTGGTGACGCCGTCGAGCGCCGCGAGGGCATCCGCGAACCGGACGGGCTTGCGGACCTGGTCCACCCAGTACTCCGGGTCCGACCACTGCCCGACACCGACCGGGCGGCCCGTCACGGAGGACACCGCCGGGACCGAAGGCTCGGCGAAGGACAACCCACGCACCACGGCGCGGAAGTCCTCCAACATCGGCTCCATCAACCGGGAGTGGAACGCGTGGCTGGTCCGCAGACGGCTGGACTTCCAGCCCCGCTCGCCCGCAGCCTCCGCGACGGCGTCGATCTCGGCCTCCAGGCCCGCGACCACCACGGCCCCAGGGCCGTTCACCACCGCGACGTCCACGTCCGGGAACGCGGCAAGGACGTCCGCCTCGGAGGCTCCGACGGCGAGCATCGCCCCACCGGCCGGAAGGGCCTGCATCAGTCGGCCGCGTGCCGCGACCAGCGTGGCCGCGTCCGACAGGGACAGCACCCCCGCCACATGAGCGGCGGCAACCTCACCGATCGAATGACCGACCAGGACATCCGGCCGCACACCCCAGTGGGCGAGGAGTGCATGCAACGCCACCTCCACCGCGAACAGCGCCGGCTGCGCGTACCCGGTGCGGTGGATCAACTCCTCGTCCGCCAACACCTCCGCCAACGGCCGGTCCAGATGGACATCCACGTGCAACGCCACCTGGTCGAACGCGTCCGCGAACACCGGGAACGCCTCGTACAACCCCCGGCCCATCGACGCACGCTGCGCACCCTGACCCGTGAACAGGAACGCCACCCGCCCGGCACCCGCAACACCCGTCAGACCACCCGACCCGGAAGCTACCGCGTCCAGGCCACCGATCAACTCACCGGTCCCACCGGCGAGGACCACCGCCCGGTGAGCCAATGCCCCACGGGAGAGCGACGCGAGGCCGATTCCGGGCAGGTCCTCGCCCGCCACCGCCCCCAGCCGCTCGGCCTGGGCCCGCAGCGCGTCCGGGGTCCGGCCGGACAACAGCACCGGCACCAAAGGCAGTTCCGCCGCCGCCACGGCAGCGGGCTCGACCGCCGGGGGCTCCTCCACGATCACGTGCGCGTTCGTCCCGCTCACACCGAACGCCGACACACCCGCCCGACGAGGCCGGTCCCCGGCGCTCCACGGACGCGGCTCCGTCAACAGCGACACCGCGCCGGAAGCCCAATCCACGTGCGGGGAACGCTCGTCGGCGTTCAGCGTCGCGGGCAGCACACCGTGCCGCATCGCGAGAATCATCTTGATGATGCCCGCGACACCGGCCGCGGCCTGCGTGTGCCCGATGTTGGACTTCACCGACCCCAGCCACAACGGCTCGCCGTCACGGTCCTGACCGTACGTCGCCAGCAGCGCCTGGGCCTCGATCGGGTCACCCAGCGCCGTACCCGTGCCGTGTGCCTCCACCGCGTCGACGTCCTGCGGGGAAAGACCCGCCTGCGCCAACGCCGCCCGGATCACCCGCTGCTGCGACGGACCGTTCGGCGCCGTCAGACCGTTCGACGCACCGTCCTGGTTCACCGCCGTACCCCGGACCACGGCCAGCACCCGACGACCCGCAGCCCGCGCCGACGACAGCCGCTCCACGAGCAGCATGCCGACGCCCTCGCCCCAGGCGGTGCCGTCGGCGCCTGCGCCGAACGGCTTGCACCGGCCGTCCGGGGCGAGTCCCCGCTGACGGGAGAAGTCGATGAACGCGTCCGGCGTGGACATCACCGTCACACCACCGGCCAGGGCCATTGAGCATTCGCCCGACCGCAGCGCCTGCACCGCCAGGTGAAGGGCCACCAGCGACGAGGAGCAGGCCGTGTCCACCGTCACCGCCGGGCCTTCGAGCCCGAACGTGTAGGAGAGCCGCCCGGAGACGACGCTGCCGGCCGTTCCGGTGCCGAGGTACCCCTCCAGGTCGGTGGGGACGTCGTGCCGCTGGCTGGCGTAGTCCTGGCCGTTGGAGCCGGCGAACACGCCGATCTGGGCACCGCGCAGAGCCGTCGGGTCGAAGCCGCCGCTCTCCAGCGCTTCCCACGCGGTCTCCAGCAGCAACCGCTGCTGCGGGTCCGTCGCGAGCGCCTCGCGCGGCGAGATCCCGAACAGGTCGGCGTCGAACTCGCCCGCGCCGTAGAGGAATCCGCCCTCCCGGGCGTAGGAGGTGCCCGCGCGATCCGGGTCGGGGTGGTACAGGCCGTCCAGGTCCCAGCCGCGGTCGGTCGGGAAGCCGCCGATCGCCTCGGCGCCGGAGGCCACGAGGTTCCAGAACGCCTCGGGGGTGTCCGCGCCGCCCGGGAACCGGCAGGCCATCCCCACCACGACGATCGGGTCGTCGTCGGCCGCGGCCGTCCGCGGGACGCCGACGGCGTCGACCGCGTCGACGGAGCCGCCGAGCTCTTCGAGGAGGTGGGTGGCCAGCCGCTCGACGCTGGGGTGGTCGAAGACCAGGGTCGCCGGCAGCGCCAGGCCGGTCGCGGCCTGCAGCCGGTTGCGCAGCTCGACGGCGGTGAGCGAGTCGAAGCCCAGCTCCTTGAACGCGCGGTCGAGCGCCACCGCCTCGTCGGACGTGTGGCCCAGGACCACGGCGACGTGCGTGCGCACCAGGTCCGCGACGAACCGCGCCCGTTCCCCTGCGGCGAGGCCCGCGAGGCGCTGGCCCAGGGTGGAGAACACGGTGCCGCCGACGGTCGGCGCCGCGACCTCGGGCAGAGCGTCGAACAGCGGGCGCGGGCGGGCCGAGGCGAACAGCGGGACGAACTCGGCCCAGCGGACGTCGGCGACGGTGACGGCGCCGTCCCCGCCGCCTACCGCGGCGGCCAGGGCGGTGATCGCCTGGGCGGGCGCCAGCGGGAGGAGGCCCTGGCGGCGCAGCAGCTCGGTCTCGCCCTGGTCGGCGGCCATGCCGATCCGCGCCCAGGGGCCCCAGGCGATCGCGGTGCCCGGCAGTCCGTGGGCGCGGCGGCGGGTGACGAGGGCGTCCAGGGCGGCGTTGGCCGCCGCGTACGCGGCCTGGCCGCCGCTGCCCCAGACTCCGGAGATGGAGGAGAAGACCACGAACGCGTCGAGTCGCGTACCGACCAGCGCGTCCAGGTGCAACGCCCCGTCGACCTTGCCGGACAGCACGCGGTCCAGGTGGGCGTCGTCGGCCTCGACCAGCGTCGCGTCCTCGCCGACGCCTGCCGCGTGCACGACGGAGTCGATCGGGCCGACCGCCGTCAGCAGGGCTTCGACCGCGGACCGGTCGGCCAGGTCGCAGGCGTGGATCTCCGCGGTCGGCAGCTCGGCCAGCAGCTCCGCCGCGCCGGGCGCCCGCGCTCCGCGCCGTGACACCAGCACCAGCCGTTCGGCGCCGTCGGCCGCCCACCGGGCGACCTCGGCCCCGAGGCCGCTCGTGCCGCCGGTGATCAGCACCGTGCCGCGCGGGCGCCAGGCGGGGGCCGCCGTGCTCGCCGGCGCGCGTTCCAGCCGGCGTACCAGCACGCCGCCGGTGCGCACCGCGATCTGGTCCTCCGTGCCCAGCGCGCCGCCGAGGACGGCGGCGATCCGGGCCGCCGCACGGGAGTCGACGGCCTCGGGCAGGTCCAGCAGGCCGCCCCAGAACTCGGGGTGCTCCAGGCCGACGACGCGGCCGAAGCCCCACAGCGCGGCCTGGTCGACGTCCACGGCGCCGTCCGAGCGGCCGGTCGAGACGGCGCCGCGCGTCACCAGCCACAGCGGGGCGCGGCAGCCGGTGTCGGCCAGCGCCCGGACGTGTCGCAGTGCTTCGCCCACGGAGGACGGGGAGGCCACCACGCCGGTGAGGTCGAGGTCCGCCGCGGCCGCCGCGTCGGTCAGCGGCACGACGGTCGCCCCGAGCTCCGCGAGCAGCGCGCCGAGGCCGTGGGCGTCGTCGCCCACGAGTGCCCAGGTGCCGGTGAGGCCGGCCCTCCCGGCCTCGGTCGCCGCCACCGCCGTCGCGGTCGCGGTCGCCGCTGCGCCCACGGCCGGGGTGCCCGCCTCGGCCGCCGGCTGCCACGTGACGCGGTACCGCCAGCCGTCGACGAGCGAGCGTTCGCGGCTGCGGGTCCGCCAGGAGGCGAGCGCCGGCAGGACCTCGGCCACGGCCGCGGTGTCGACGCCGAGCTCCGCGGCGAGCGCGGGGAGGTCGGCGCGGTCGACCGCGGCCCAGAAGCCGGCGTCGCCCGGGTCGGTCGGGTCGGTCGGACCGGAGCGCGCCGGAGCGCTCTCCAGCCAGAAGCGCTGTCGCTGGAACGCGTAGGTCGGCAGGTCCACCACCCGGGCGTGCGGGAAGAGGGCGGGCCAGTCCACCGCCGTGCCGTTGGCGTGCAGTGCCGCCAGGGCCGCGGCCGCGGTGGCGGCTTCGTCCCGGTCGCGCCGCAGCAGCGGGACGCAGAGCGTCTCCGGGGCGGCCTGCTGTGCGAGCGCGGTGAGGACGGCGTCCGGCCCGAGCTCCACGTGCACCGTGACACCGTCCAGCGCGGCCAGCGCGTCGGCGAAGCGGACCGGCTCGCGGACCTGCTCGACCCAGTACGCGGGGTCGCTCCACTGGCCCGGCTCGACGGGCCGTCCGGTCACGGTGGAGACGACCGGCAGCTTCGGCTCGTGGAACGTCAGGAAGCGCAGGACACGGCGGAACTCGGCGAGCATCGGTTCCATCAGCCGCGAGTGGAACGCGTGGCCGGTCCGCAGCCGGGTGGTCCTCCAGCCCAGCTCGGCCGCCGCCGCCTCGGCCCGGTCGATGTCGCCCGCGGCTCCCGAGAGCACGACGGCAGTCGGTCCGTTGACCGCCGCGACGTCGATCTCCGGGAACGCCGCGCGCACGTCGGTCTCGGTCGCGCGGACGGCCAGCATCGCGCCGCCGGGCGGCAGTTCCTGCATCAGCCGGCCGCGTGCGCCGACCAGGGCGGCGGCGTCGGCGATCGACAGCACTCCGGCGGCGTGGGCGGCCGCGATCTCGCCGATCGAGTGGCCGACCAGGACGTCCGGGGTGACACCCCAGTGCCGGAGCAGCGCGAACAGGGCCACCTCGACGGCGAAGATCGCCGGCTGGGCGTACTCGGTCCGGCCGAGCAGGTCGCCGTCGGTGAGCGCGTCGGCCAGCGGCCGGTCGAGTTGCAGGTCGAGGTACCAGGCTGCCTCGTCGAAGGCTGCGGCGAACACCGGTTCGGTGGCGTACAGTTCACGGCCCATCGCCGTCCGCTGCGAGCCCTGGCCGGTGAACAGGAAGGCGGTCCAGCCCGGGCCCGCGGCGGTCCCGGTGACCACCCGGGCGGACGGGTTCCCGGCGACGAGCGCGGCGAGGCCCTCGGCCAGCTGCTCGCGGTCCGTGCCGAGGACGACGGCGCGGTGGGCGAAGTGGGTGCGCGTGGTGGCCAGGGACAGGCCCAGGTCGGCGAGGCCGGCGTCCGGCCGGTCCAGCCGCGACAGCAGCTGTGCCGCCTGCCCGGCGAGCGCCTCCGGGGTCCGTCCCGAGACCGGCAGCGCGAACGTCCGGGCCGCCGTGGTGTCCCGGTCCGCGGCGTCCCGGTCCGGTGCGCCCTGTGCGGGGGCCGAGCCGGGCGCCGGGGCCACCGCGGGCGCGGGGTCCTGCGCCGGCGGTGCTTCGAGGATCAGGTGGGCGTTGGTGCCGCTCATGCCGAACGAGGAGACCGCCGCCCGCCGGGGCCGGTCGGTCTCGGGCCACCCCTGGGCCTCGGTGAGCAGCCGCACGGCGCCCGTGGTCCAGTCCACGTGCGGCGTCGGCTCGTCCACGTGCAGGGTCTTCGGGAGCAGGTCGTGGCGGAGGGCCTGCACCATCTTGATGACGCCGCCCACCCCGGCCGCGGCCTGGGCGTGCCCGATGTTCGACTTCAGGGAGCCGAGCCAGAGCGGTGCGGCCCCGTCCCGGTCGCGGCCGTAGGTGGCCAGCAGCGCCTGGGCCTCGATCGGGTCGCCGAGCGTGGTACCGGTGCCGTGCGCCTCGACGGCGTCGACGTCGGTCGGCTCCAGCCGCGCGTTGGCCAGGGCCTGCCGGATCACCCGCTGCTGGGACGGGCCGTTCGGCGCGGTGAGTCCGTTGGACGCGCCGTCCTGGTTGACGGCGGAGCCCCGGATCACGGCGAGCACCCGCCTGCCGGCGGCCTGCGCGGAGGAGAGCCGCTCGACCAGCAGCATGCCGACACCCTCGGCCCAGGCGGTCCCGTCGGCCGCGGCAGCGAACGGCTTGCACCGGCCGTCGGCGGCGAGCCCGCGCTGCCGGGAGAACGCCACGAACGACGCCGGGCTCGCCATCACGGCGACGCCGCCGGCGAGCGCCATGGTGCACTCGCCCTGGCGCAGCGCCTGCGCGGCCAGGTGGAGTGCGACCAGCGAGGACGAGCAGGCCGTGTCGACGGTGAGCGCCGGGCCCTGGAGGCCGAGGGTGTAGGAGACGCGGCCGGACGCGACGCTTGCCGCGTTGCCGGTGACCAGGTAGCCCTCCAGGGCGTCGGTGGCGTCCTGGAGCCGCGGCCCGTACTCCTGCGCCTCGGCGCCGACGAAGACGCCGACGCGCTGTTCGCGCAGCGTCTCCGGCGGGATGCCGGCGCCCTCCAGCGCCTCCCACGAGGTCTCCAGGACGAGGCGCTGCTGGGCGTCCATGGCGAGCGCTTCGCGCGGGTTGATCCCGAAGAAGTCGGCGTCGAACCCGGCCGCTTCGTAGAGGAATCCGCCCTGGCGGGTGTAGCTGGTGCCCGGCTCGTCGGGGTCGGCGGAGTAGAGCGCGTCGAGGTCCCATCCGCGGTCGGTCGGGAACTCCCCGATCGCGTCGGTCCCCGACTCCACGAGGTGCCAGAGGTCGTCGGCCGAGCCGACCCCGCCGGGGAAGCGGCAGGCCATGCCGACGATCGCGATCGGCTCGTCGGCGTGTCCTTCGGCGGTGTCGCCGTCGGCCCGTTCCGGGGCGAGGCCGAGCAGTTCGGCGTAGAGGTGGCGGGCGAGCGCGGCGGGCGTCGGGTAGTCGAACGCCAGCGTCACGGGGAGCGCGAGTCCGGTCGCGGCGGTCAGCCGGCTGTGCAGCTCCACCGCGGTCAGCGAGTCGAAGCCGGTCTCGAAGAAGGTGCCGTGGGCGGCGACCGGCTCGTCGGCCGGGCGGCGCAGCGCGGCGGCGGCGAGCTCGGTCACCAGACCGGTGAGCACCTGCTGCGCCTCGGGCGCCGGCAGGGCGGCCAGGCGCGACCGCAGCTCCGGCCCCGCCCCGGTGCCCGTTCCGGCACTGCCGCTCGGCACGGATGCTCCGAAGTCCCCGGACGAACTCATCATCAAGCGCTCACCTTCGGCGAGAAGAACCGTGGATAGCCCACACCGTTCGGCGAGGCTAACCAGCCGGTTCCCGGGGCACAGCTCCTACCGCACCCCTAGGGAGCAGGGGGTCTGTCCCGGGGGTCGGGGGGCGCGGCCGGGTGCCGGCGGACGTGCGGGCCGGCGCGCGGGCGCGCCCGCCCGCCGGGTCGGTGCCCGTGTCCCCGCGGCGGGAGGGCCCGGTGGCGGATCCGGGTTCAGGCGGAGGGGGACCGCTCGTCCGGGCGGGCCCGGAGCGCTCCGTGCCGCGTGTCCTCGGCGGCGGCATCACCGGCGGCGGAGGGGGCGGCATCACCGGTGGCGGCGGGGGCTGCGTCATCGGCTGCGTCGTCGGCGGCGGCGGGAGCCGGGATCCCGGGCCGACCGGGCGTTCCGTCAGGTGCCGCCTCGAGGAACTCGTCGAGGATTCCGGGCGTCGCCTCGCGGACCAGCGCGAGACCGTCGGCGAGGGCGACGTCGCGGATCCGGTAGCCGCCGCGGCCGGCGGCGACCACCGCGACCAGCGTGGCCAGGCCGGCCCTGCGCTGGGACGCCGACTGGTGGACGGCCCAGCCGAGGATTCCCGACCGGTCGAGCAGGACGGTGCGCCGGGCGTAGGTGCCGTAGCGGGTGACCACGTACCTGCCGTGCAGGCCGCAGCCGAGGCTGCGGTAGGCGTCGACGGCGGCGGCCAGCGCCGACGGCAGCAGCACGAGGGCCGAGATCCAGGCGATGTGGAGCAGCACGTCGGTCAGGAGCACGCCGAGGACCACCAGGGGCGTCTCGACGAGGGCGACCGCCGCCAGGGCCCAGGTGATCCGGCGGCGCAGCGCCGCCCGGGGTGCCGGGGCCAGCCGCAGGGCGGCCAGGAAGTCCGGGTCCTCGCCGAGGACGGCGGTGGCGACCCGGTCGGTCTCCTGCCGTGACGTCGGCGGGAGCAGCGCGCTCTTGGTGGCCGTCGACCGGTCGTCGGCGGTGCCGAGCCCGGTGGCGATCGCGTTGAGCCGGGCGCCGCGGGCGAGCCGCAGGGGTTGGGGCTCGGCGATCTGGATGCCGCGCAGCCGGCGGCGTTCCAGCCAGAGCGAGCGGGTGCTGAACAGGCCGCGGCGCAGCCGGAGGGTGCCGTCGTCGACCTCGTCGAGCCGGTAGTCCCACCAGGTCTCGACGAAGGTCACCAGGGAGGTGAGCGCGCCGAGCAGGAGGACGGCCAGGACCGGCACGGTGACGGCGGCCCAGAGCGGCAGGGCGGTGAGTCCGGTCCAGGCTGCGCGCAGGAAGCCGACGTCGGCGGGGTTGATCCGCAGCGAGTCGAGCAGGCGGGCGAATCCGCCGGCGACGAATCCGATCCAGGCGAGGCCCCAGACGGTCAGCGGCGCGTACCGGAGCCAGCTCAGGCGCAGGACGGCGAGGGTGGTGTCCGCGGTCGCCCCGTCGGGTGCGAGTAGGCGCCGGACGTGTTCGGCGGAGGTCCGGGACACGCCGTCGAGGGCGAGTTGCCGGTCGTCGGCGGCGACGTGCGTGCCGGTGCTGATCCGGACGGTGCGCAGTCCGAGCAGCCGGTGGAGCGGGCTCGCGGTGATGTCGACGCTGCGGATCCGGTCGCGGGGCACCGCGCGGTGCCGCCGGAAGAGCAGGCCGCTGCGCAGTTCGACGCGCCCGTCGGTGATCCGGTAGCGGGTGGTCAGGAGCCGGACGCCGAAGAGTGTCGCGATGATCAGGCAGGTGAGGCCGATGGAGCCCAGCGTGATGGCGGCGGCGAGGTCGAGGGTGCCGCCGGTGATCAGCAGGGTCAGCAGGGTGGAGCAGAGCGGCGGGACCAGCCAGGTGAGGCAGGTCGCCGGCATGCGCGGGTCCAGCCGCTGCCAGCGCTCTGCGGTCACTGGCCGTCTCCGGGCAGGGCCTGGGCGCGGGCGGCCAGGGTCTCGGCCAGGTCGGCGGCGACCTGGCGGTCCAGGCCCTGGATGCGGACCGGGCCGGCGGCCGACGCGGTGGTCACCACGAGGCCCGCCAGTCCGAACAGTCGCTGGACGGGCCCGCTGGCGGTGTCGACGGTCTGGATCCGGGCCAGCGGGGCGATCCGGGCCCGCTGCCAGAACCAGCCGGACACCGCGTAGACCGCGTCGTCGGTGGCTTCCCAGCGGTGGACGCGGTACCGCCAGGCGGGCATCACCAGTAGGTAGGCGAGTGCGGCGGCGGAGACGATCGCGAGGGCGAGTCCGAGCCAGGTGCGGGCGGGCGGGATCAGCGCGGTCAGCAGCGCCAGCACCAGGACGGGGGGCAGTGCGACGAGGGCGGCCTGGGCGCTCCACCAGCCCAGGGCGCGGCGTTCGAGCCGGTGTCGGGGGGGTCGGAGGCGCGGTACTTCGCGGCGGGACACCTCGTCACTCTAAAGGCCGATCCAATTCACGGACAACCTCCGCCGGGGGCACTGGGGTATCCGAGGCGATTAGGGGTTGTCGGCCGGGTCGGGCCCGGATATCAGTTCTCCGTCACCTCATCACGCCCTCGAATTTCGGGACGAACGAACGATGACTTCTTCGGAAACAGCGAAGGCGACGCGCGTCGCGTGCTGGCAACCCGCTTGGATCGGCGGGGAGTCGGGCCGTGACGACTTCCTGGAGCGGCTGGCCCGGGCCGCCGCGGCGGCGGCGGACGGCGGTGCGGAGCTGCTGGTCACGCCGGAGATGTCGGCGACCGGCTACCAGTTGGGCCTGGCCCGCACGGTGGAGCTGGCGGAGCCGGCCGACGGGGCGCTCGCCGACGGCGTGCGCGAGATCGCCGTGCGCAACCGTCTGGCGATCGTGTACGGCTGGCCCGAACTGGCCGACGGGGGCGTCTACAACAGCGTCCAGCTCGTCGGCTCCGACGGCGCGGTGGCGGCCCGGTACCGCAAGACCCACCTGTACGGCGAGTTCGACCGCTCGGTGTTCGCGCCCGGTGACCGGCTGGTGGTCCAGGCGAAGCTGGGCTCGCTCACGGTCGGTCTGCTGATCTGCTACGACGTGGAGTTCCCGGAGACCGTGCGGGCGCACGCGCTGGCCGGCACCGAGTTGCTGGTCGTGCCGACGGCGCTGGTCCGCCCGTGGGAGTTCGTCCCCCGGACGCTGGTCGCGGCGCGGGCCTTCGAGAGCCAGCTCTTCGTGGCCTACGTCAACTGGTACGGCGCGGGGCCGCACGGCTACTGCGGGCTCGGCCGGGTGGTCGGCCCGGACGGGGTGCTCCGCGCCGAGGGGCCCGGGGACGCCGAGGCGCTGTTCGTCGCCGAGGTGGACCGCGCGGCGATCGACGCGAGCCGGCGGGCCACCCCGTACCTGCTGAACCGGCGGCCCGAACTGTACGGCGCTGCGCAGTGACCGCCTTCGCGGCGGACCTGTCGGCGCCGCCGGTCACCATGCTCGGCCCCGACTTCCCCTTCGCCCACGACCGGTGGGTGCGTCACGCCGACGGTCTGGGGTCGGTTCCGCCCGGGCGGCTGGGTACGCCGGTCGCGGTGGTCGGCGGCGGGATCTCCGGGTTGGTCGCCGCGTACGAACTGATGCGTCTGGGTCTGCGTCCGGTGGTGTTCGAGGCGGGGGAGCTCGGCGGCCGGATGCGGACCGCGAGTTTCCCGGGGCATCCCGGGACGGTCGCGGAGCTGGGCGCGATGCGGTTCCCGGCCTCGGCCACGACGCTGTTCCACTACATCGGCCTGGTGGGGCTGGAGACCCGGCCGTTCCCGAACCCGATGGCCGCGGCGACGCCGCACACCGTCGTCGACGTGAACGGCGACCGGCACTTCGCCCGGGTGCCGGAGGACCTGCCGTCGGCGTACCAGGAGGTCTACGACGCCTGGACCAAGGTGCTGGAGGAGGGCGCCGACTTCAGCGCGATGGACTCGGCGATCCGCCGCCGGGACACGGCCATGATCAAGGCGATCTGGAACCGGCTGGTGCCGCTCCTGGACGACCAGTCCTTCTACGGCTTCCTGGCGTCCTCGTCGGCGTTCGCGTCGTTCCGGCACCGGGAGATCTTCGGTCAGGTCGGTTTCGGTTCCGGCGGCTGGGACACCGACTTCCCCAACTCGATGCTGGAGATCCTGCGGGTCGTCTACACCGGGGCCGACGAGGGTCACCGGGAGCTGACCGGCGGCGCCCAGCAGCTCCCCCTGCGGCTGTGGCGGCACGCGCCGGCCCGGTCGGCGTACTGGCCGGCCGGCACCTCGCTGGCGGATCTGCACCCCGACGGGCCGCGGCCCGCGGTCACCCGGCTCTCCCGGAGCGACGGCGGGATCGTGGTGGAGACGGCCGAGGGGGCCGCCGAGTTCGCGGCGGCCGTGCTGACTCCGCAGGTGCGGCTGCTGCTGTCCGGGATCGACACGGCCGAGGACCTGTTCCCGAACGACGTGTGGACCGCGGTCGAGCGCACCCACTACATGGGCGCCTCGAAGCTGTTCGCGCTGGTGGACCGGCCGTTCTGGCAGGACGTGGACGACCGGACGGGGCGTCCGGTGATGGGGATGACGCTCACCGACCGGGCGCCGCGGGGCGTCTACCTGTTCGACGACGGCCCGGACGCGCCGGGGGTGATGTGTCTGTCGTACACCTGGAACGACGACTCCTTGAAGACCGCCGCGCTGTCGGCCGGCGAGCGGTTGGACGTCATGCTCCGGCACCTGCGCAGGATCTATCCGGACGTGAACGTCCGCAGCCGGATCATCGCGCCGCCGGTCGCGGTGACGTGGGAGACCGAGCCGCACTTCATGGGCGCGTTCAAGAGCAACCTGCCCGGCCAGTACCGCTACCAGCGGCGCCTGTTCACGCACTTCGTGCAGGACGCGCTTCCCGCGCACCAGCGCGGGGTCTTCCTCGCCGGTGACGACGTGTCGTGGACCGGCGGGTTCGCCGAGGGGGCGGTGACCACCGCGCTCAACGCCGTCTGGGGCGTCCTGCACCACCTCGGCGGCCGGACGCCCGCCGGCAACCCGGGCCCGGGGGACGACTTCCCCGCGCTCGCGCCGATCGAGCTGCCCTCCTGAACGGGACGGTCCGCCGGTCGGAGGGCACCGGGCGGCGGTCCGCCGTCCCGTTCAGAGGATTCCGGCCTGCACCGCCGCCATGACGGCGGCGGTGCGGTCGGACACGCCCAGCTTGGTGAAGATCCGTACGACGTAGGTCTTCACGGTGGCCTCGGTGATGTGCAGGGCGCGCCCGACGGCGGCGTTGGTCAGCCCTTCGGCGACCAGGCGCAGGACTTCGGCCTCCCGGCGGGACAGCGTCTCCGTGCGGGGCTGGCGGACCCGGCCGAGGAGCGTGGCGGCGACCGCCGGGGAGAGCACGGTCTCGCCGCGCGCGGCGGCCCGGACGGCCTGGGCGAGTTCGGCCGGCGAGGTGTCCTTCAGCAGGTAGCCGACGGCCCCCGCCTCGACCGCGCGGAGGATGTCACCGTCGGTCCGGTAGGTCGTGAGGATCACCACGCGGGTCGCGGGGAGCTCGGCGAGGATGGCCTCGGTGGCGCCGACACCGTCGCCGTCGGGCATCCGCAGGTCCATCAGGACGACGTCGGGCGTCAGTTCGCGGGCGGCGGCCAGGGCGGCGGAGCCGGACACCGCCTCGCCGACGATGGTCAGTTCGGGCTGGTCGTGGAGCATCGCGCGGATGCCGGCCCGGATCACCGGGTGGTCGTCGACCAGCAGGACGGTGATCGTCATGCGGGCACCCGGATCCGGAGGGAGGTGCCTTCGCCGGGCGCCGAGTCGACCTCCAGCTCGCCGCCGGCCTGGCGCAGCCGCCGCCGCATCAGCGGGAGGCCGTGGCCGGCCGTGGCGGTGTCGGCGGCGAACCCGCCGCCGTCGTCGTGCACCTCCAGCCGGACGCCGCCGGCGTCGGTGGCGAGGACGACCTCGACGCGGCCGGCCGCGGCGTGCTTGCGGACGTTGCTCAGTGCCTCCTGCGCGTGCCGGAGCAGGTCGACGTTGAGCGCGGTGTCTGCCGGATCGGGGGCGCCGTCCACCTGGAGGGTGGCGTCGATGCCGTGCACGTCCCGGAGGCGGTCGACCTCGCGGCGGAGCCCGTCGACGAGGGAGGCGGAGGTGGCCTCGGGCAGGGGGCGGGCGGTGATCAGCGCCCGGGCGTCGGCCAGGTTGTCGCGGCTGGTGGCCTCGGCGACCTCCAGGTAGTGGCGGGCCCGTGCGGGGTCGGCCTCCAGCGCCGAGCCGGCGGCCTGCAGCAGCATGATCGTGCTGGACAGGCCCTGGGCGAGGGTGTCGTGGACGACGTCGGCGACCTGCTCGCGTTCGGCGGCCCGTCCGGCTTCGTAGGACACCCGGCCGAGCTCGGCCCGGGCGGCCTCCAGTTCCCTGATCAGCACGGCCCGTTCGGTGCTCTGCCGGATGATCTGGCTCACCCAGACGCCGAGGACGACCGAGAGCGCCGCGACCGTCGTCCCGAGGACGGCCGGCAGCCCGCCGGAGCCGGGGAAGGTGTCCCCGGCCAGCGCGACCCCGAGCCAGACCAGGTTCATCGCCAGCACGGCGAGCGTGCCGGCGACCGGGCCGGTGGTCATGAACGCCGGCGCGCACAGCGCGAACAGGACGAGCGCGCTGCTGGTCGTCAGTCCGACCGCGGCGGCGAACACCAGGACCACGCCCAGCTGGTAGAGCAGGGCCTGCCGGGTGCCCCGGCCGGTGCGGATCAGCCGCCGGCCGAGCACCAGGTGCGCGGCGACCAGCAGGACCAGCAGCGCGGCGGCCCCGGCCCGCCGGGCGGGGCCGGGGCCGCCGGTGAGCAGGACGCCGCCCAGGCCGGCCGCGCTGACCAGGACGAAGTACGCGTCCCAGACCGGCTGCCAGCGCAGCCACTCGTCGGGGGCGCGACTCAACCGTCCTTCCTTCCCTGCCAGCGGAACGTGGTCAGGCACAGGATCAGACCTCCGAGGCACCAGGCCGCCAGCACCAGGGCGATGCGTCCGTGCTCCCAGGCGCCGGCCGGTTCCGCACCGGCCGCCGAGTCGGGGAGGAACACCGAGCGGAAGCCCTGTGCCATCCACTTGAGCGGGAACACGGCGCCGATGTGCTGCAACGCCGTCGGCAGCGTGGTCAGCGGCACGATGAAGATACCCGAGACGAACTGCAGGACGAGGAACGGCAGGTTGACGATGGGTGCCGCGCCGCGCACCGAGCGCGGAACGCTGCTCATCGCGGTGCCGAGCAGCGCGCAGCCGGTCACGCCCAGCAGGAAGACCCAGGCGAACGTCGCCCAGCGCGTGACGTCGGTGGGCAACGGCAGGTCGTAGAAGAGCACGCCGACGGCCAGGACGATCACCATCTCGGCCACGGCGGTCACCAGGACCAGCACGATCTTCCCGACGAAGTAGGCGATCGGCGGCATCGGTACGCCGCGCAGCCGCTTGAGCGTGCCGTCCTCGCGGTCGCTGGTGATGCTGACGGCGAGGTTGACGAAGCAGGTCGAGCCGATCCCGCCGGCGATCATGCCGGCGGCGAGCAGCTGGCTGGAGGGGATGCCGGAGGCACCGAGCTGCCGGTCGAAGATCGAGCCGAGCAGGGTCAGCAGCACGACCGGAAGTGCGAACGTGAAGATCACGGCGGTGCGTTCGCGGAAGAACTGGCGGAGCTCGACCCCGCCGCGGGCCAGGCAGAGGCCGAGGACCGACGGTTCCCGGGCGGTGCCCGGGGCCGGGCGCCCGGTGGACGCGGCGGGCGCGGTGGTCCCGGCGGGCGCGGCGGTTTCGGTGGACGCGGTGGTCATCGGGAGCCTCCGATCAGGTCGAGGTAGACGTCCTCCAGCGAAGGCCGGGTGACGACCAGTCCGGGGACCTCGCCGTCGAACCGGGCGGAGAGCTCCGCCACGGCGGCGGTGGGGCCGGCGGTGCGCAGCTGACGCGGCTCGCCGTTCTCGGACCAGCTCACGGTGGCCTCGGCCGACGCGCGCCCGCCGAGGTCGGCCGGGGTGTCGACGGCGAGGATCCGGCCGGCGGCGATGACGCCCACCCGGTGCGCGAGTGCCTCGGCCTCGTCCAGGTAGTGGGTGGTCAGCAGGATCGTGGTGCCGTCCTCCTCGGAGAGCCGGCGGATCAGCGACCAGAACTGGCGGCGCGCCTCCGGGTCGAATCCGGTCGTGGGCTCGTCGAGGAACAGCAGCCGGGGCCGGCCGACGACGCCGATCGCGACGTCGACCCGCCGCCGTTGCCCGCCGGAGAGCGTCCGCACCTTGCTCCCGGCCTTGCCGGTCAGGCCGACGAGTTCGATCACCTCGTCGACCGGGCGGGGGGCGGGGTAGTACCCGGCGAAGTGGCGCACGGTCTCCGTGACGGTCATGTCGGCCATGTCGGAGGCGTTCTGCAGCACCAGTCCGATGCCGTACCGCCAGCGCCGGGGCGCGCGTTCCGGGTCCTCGCCGAGCACCCGGACGCTGCCGGCGTCGCGCTTGCGGAACCCTTCGAGGATCTCGACGGTCGTCGTCTTGCCCGCTCCGTTGGGGCCCAGCAGCGCGAAGATCTCGCCGTCCCCGATGTCCAGGTCCACGCCGTCGACGGCGGGAGCCCCTTGATAGGCCTTGCGTAGGCCGCGTACCTGCACCGCTTCTGTCACCGTGCCAGCTTCGGCCGCCGGGCCGGTGGGCCGCGACGGCCGGTGGACCGACAGTTGTCCGTCGATCGGACGACACCGGTCGGCGGACGTCGTGCGCGGACCGTCCGGGCACCGACCGACCGGGGTCCGCTAGGGGTTGGGCCCGGTGGGCGCCGGGTCTAGCCTCCGAGCGTGGACACCCGTCGGCCGGTCGACCCCTCGTGGGTGCCCGGCGGAGCACCCCGACGCGGG
>NZ_JBHXKE010000187.1:15746-19958 GCF_042722765.1 Kitasatospora sp. NPDC058406 | reverse complement strand
GGCCGCCACCGCGTGGTGGCGGCCCGGGGGCGCCGTGCTTGCGGCGGGGCCGACGGGGCGCAGCGCTCCGTGCGGAGGTCACGTCCGGGCGCCGGGCCCGGCGGGCCCCGCGACCGGGGCCGGCAGGTGCGCGTGCACGGTCTTGCCGCCGCCGGGGCCGAGGGTGGTGTAGAGGCAGTCGCAGAGGGCCGCGACCAGGCCCAGTCCGAGACCGCTCGTGGCGACGCCCGGTTCCGCCGGTCGCGGCAGGGGCAGGAGGCGGCTGGTGTCACTCACGGTGACGGCGATCCCCGAAGCGTCGCTGCTCAGGCGGACGTTCCCGGGGCCGCCGGTGTGACGGACGGCGTTGGTGACGAGTTCGCTGACGACCAGCAGGGTGTCCTCGTACAGCGCGGGCGGGACGCGGCTGCGGGCGAGGAAGGCCCGGGCCTGCGCGCGGACCTCCGCGACGCCGGAGGGCCGGCCGGGGAAGGAATCGGTCCACGCCGGCGGCGGGATCCGGGCGGGGGCGGACAGGGGTGCGACGGTGTCCATGGCCTGACGGCCTTTCGGGAGCCGGCCGGGCGGCGGCCCGGCCGGTGGTCCGGAGGTGAGGGGTCCGGGTCCGGCGGCGGGAACGGGCGCGGGGACCGGAACGGGGGCGGGGCGACGCCCCGACCGCCCGTCCGACCCGTCGCCGACCGTACGCCGCGGGGACACGGTGCACGGCCGGCGGGCCCGGTGGCGAGGACCTGGTGGCGGGGCCTGCGGCGGCCTGACGGCAGCCGACGGCGGTGTCGTACGGCGGTGTAGACGGCGGTGCCGTTCAGCGGCAGTGCCAGCCGGCGGACACCCAGACGCGCTCCCAGTGCGCCGGGGTCCACTTGTTCTCCCAACCGGCCTTGTGCCACACCTTGTGCCAGGAGCCGTCGTGCCAGTGGTGGTGGTTGTCCCACCAGCCCGGATGCCACTCGTTGTGCCAGTGGCCGGACTGCCGGACCGGCTCCGAGTGGCCGGGCACCAGCTTGTTCTCCCAGTGCGCCGGGTACCAGCGGCACTGCCGGTGATCCTGGTGCTGCCGGTGGTCCTGGTGCTGCCGGTCTCCGTGGTCGGTCGTCCGGACGGTACTCGCCGAGGCGGCCGAGGCCGCGCCGGCGGACGTGGCGACCGCTGCGCCGCCGCCGAGCATCACGCAGGTGGCGGCGACGGCCAGCGACTTCCTGGTCCGTGTTGCGCGCATGGCCCGTCCTCCTTCCTGATCCGATGTCATCCGGCCCTTCCCGCCGCACTGTTCGGGTGCTCTGACGGGCGGACGCCGGAACTTGTTCTCTGCCACTGATTCGCACGGGACCGGGCGCCGGACGGGTCACGCGGGCATAAATTGTGGGGGAATGTTCTACTTTTCACCGGTAAAGGAAGCACTGGCGACCCGCCCGGCGGACAGGGGACCCCGCTGCCCGCCCCCGCACCCCGCACCCGGCTGCGGCGACCCGCGGTCGACCCGCCCGGGTGATTCCTGCCGGGAGACCAGTCCGCGGGGCCCGTCGGTCACGAATCACCAGTGCGGGCGCGCGTGAGAGCCCCCGCGCCCGGCGTGCGACCGTTCGCCGGGCCGTGCGAGTCGGAACCGCCGGGGTGAGCGACGGCACGGACGCAGCCGTACCCGGGCGCCGTCCGTGCCGCCCCGGCTCCGGCGACGAAGGGAGCCACGGTGTCCGAGCCGCTAGCACTGCCCGGCCCCACCGCCGCGGACCGGCGACTGCGGGAGCTGGTGGCCCGCACCGCCGTCGGCGACCACGACGCCTACCGCACGCTCTACCGGGCCCTGGCCGGCCAGGTCCTCGGCATGGTGCGCCGCGTCCTGCGCGATCCGGCCCAGTCCGAGGAGGTCGCGCAGGAGGTGATGCTGGAGGTCTGGCGCTCCGCCGCCCGCTACCGCCCCGACCGCGGCGGCGTCCTGGCCTGGGTGATGACCATGGCCCACCACCGCGCCGTCGACCGCGTCCGGCGCTCCCAGGCCGAGGCCTCACGCGAGGAGAAGGCCGCCGCCCACCTCCAGGAACGCGCCTTCGACGAGGTCGCGGAGCAGATCGAGAACCGGCTGGAGCGTGAGCGCGTGCGCCGCTGCCTGGGCCGGCTCACCGAACTCCAGCGCCAGTCACTCGTCCTGGCCTACTACCGCGGGCTGACCTACCCGGAGGTCGCCGACCTCCTCGAAGCCCCGCTGAGCACCGTCAAGACCCGGATGCGCGACGGACTCGTCCGCCTGCGCGACTGTCTGGGGGCCGGCTCATGACCGCGCACGACTCCCACACCCTCGGGGGCGCCCACGCCCTCCACGCCCTCGAACCCGCCGAGGCCGCGCTCTTCGAGACGCACCTGGCCGCCTGCCCGTCCTGCGTCCAGGAGGCCGCGGAGTTCGCCGACACCCTGGCCCGGTTCGCCGCCGCCGACGCCGTGCCGCTGCCGGACGGCATGGAGGCGCGCGCGATGACCGCCGTCACCGGGATCCGCCAACTCCCTCCGGCGCGCCGCACCCCGGACCCGCGTCCACCGGCACCCCCGGAGCCGGGCCACGAACCGGCCCCGTCCGTACCGGCGCCCCGCCGCCCGCGCCGCCGCGCGCGCGAGCTCGTCCTGGCCGCCTGCCTCGCGCTCACCGCCACCCTCGGCGGGGTCGCCGTGCAGCAGCACGACCAGGCCGAACGGGCCCGCACGGCCGCCGCACACCAGCGGACCGAACTCCAGGAGGTCGCCGCGCTGGTCACCGCCCCCGACGCCCGCAGCAGCACCACCGGCTCCGACGAGGGGAGCGGCACCGTCGTCTGGTCCGCGGACCGCAACCAGGCCGCCTTCCTCACCACGGGGCTGGCCCCCCTCCCGCCCGATCGCGTCTACGAACTCTGGTACGTCGACGACGAACCGCGGCCGGCCGGCCTGCTCCCGCAGTCCCGCGGCACCGTGGTGCTCTCCGGTCCGCTGGACGGCGCGAAGGCCGTCGCCGTCACGGCGGAACCCCTCGGCGGCTCCCCCGCACCGACCACCGACCCCCTGCTCGTCGTCCGCCTCGCCTGACCGCCGCGGGCGCCGCGCGCCGGGGCCGGGAGCCGGTCGCGCCACCGTGACGGCCTTCTCTCCCCCCGTCCTTCACACACCTGTCCTCGCCGGTGTTCGACGGGTGACGCGTACGTCGACCGTGCCGTCGTCGCACCCGTCACCCGTCAGGCGTCACCCGTCGGCGTCACCCGTGGGCGGAGGTCAGTCCTGGGCGATCGGCAGGGCCAGGTCCGTGACGGCCGAGCCGGCCGCGAACGCACCGAGCGCGGTGGCCCGTCCGGTCAGGACGTCGACCCGGTAGAGCGACCGGGTGCCGCCGACCTCGAGCGCGGCGTAGCCGTGGTTGGTGCCCTGCCCGGTCGAGTAGTAGATGTCGAAGCCCGCGTCGACGGCGGGGTCGACGCCCAGCGCACCGGTCGGGGCGAGGGTCCCGGCGTTGGCCGGCGACTGCAGGACCGTCCGGTTGAGGGTGGTGTCGAGGTCGAAGAGCGTGGTGGCGGTGGCCGGGTCGAGGTCGTTATTGGTGTAGGCCGCCGCGGTGACGCCGAGCGCGGTGGTGCCGGTGGTCGCCGGGGGGACGGCCGGGTTGGTCAGCGTGCCGTCGGCGACGGTGGTGCCGGCCGCCGGGGTGCCCGCCGGGTCGTCGAGGTTGTGCCGCAGGTTCTGGCCGGTGTCCGAGATGACCCGCAGCCGGTTGGCGGCGGGGTTGAAGTCCACTCCGAAGAAGGCGCCCTGGAGCGGGACGGTCAGCTGGGAGACCTTGGTGGCGCAGCCGCTGGTGTCGTCGAGGGTGTAGATGCCGCCCTGGTCACCGACCCCGTAGAGCAGGCCGTTCTGCACGCGGTAGTCGATGCCGACGATCCTCGCGTCGCCCGTGAGACCGGTGACCGCCCCGACGGTGCGGACCCGGTCGGGGTGGGTGACCGGGAAGTCCACGAGTGTCTGGTCGGCGGTGAGGCCGATGGCGTGGAGTCTCTCCCCGCCCTTGGCGTCGGCGGGGGTCAGCGCGGTGGCGCCGGGGGCGAAGGTCAGGCCGAGCGAGGCGGCGGTGAGGGCGGTGGCGACGGCTGCCGCCAGACGGTTGCGCATGGGTGCTTCCTCCGGTGGGTGGGGGGGGCCCCCCGGGGGGGGCCCCCCCCCCCCCACCCACACCCCGGGGCGCGCCCCCCCCCCCCC
>NZ_JBHXKE010000187.1:0-15736 GCF_042722765.1 Kitasatospora sp. NPDC058406 | reverse complement strand
GCCGCGGGCTGCCGCCTGACGGTTGCGCTGGGGGCCTTCCGCGGGGGGGTGGGGGCCCCCGGGGGGGGGGCCCCGCCACCCAGCAACGCACGGCGTCGGCCGCTCCCGTCGCGCGGCGCGGCCGTGGTTCACCCGGGAGGAGGCCGGGTCGGGGTGAAACCCGTGGCCCGACCAGTCCGGCGGCCCTCGGTGTGCGAACACTCCGCTGCCGGGGCGCTGCGCCCCGGCCCAGGGGCACCGCACCCCGGGTGCGCCCGGAGCGCGGGGCGGGCCTAGAAGTAGTGGACCACCGCCAGCCGGAAGCGGGCCTGTACGGCGATTCCCGCGCCCTCGTGCGCGAAGGTCACGTCCTGGTGCCGGGCCAGGCCGGGCTGCGTGACGTCCGCGCTGGAGATCGTCCCGAAGGACTCGCCCAGGGACAGCGGTGCGATGTCCTCCGCGAACAGCTCCCCGCCGAAGTCGAGGAAGTAGCCGAAGTACTTCGGTTCTGAGGGATCGAGGTTCTCCCCGACGGACAGGGCGATCCGCATCCCCGCGTCGACGGGCGTGGCCTCGCCCCGGAAGAGGCGGAGGGGGCCCTCCGGGAAGGTGAACACGTCGTGCCGTGCCATCTCCACCGCCGTGACGGCTCCGCCGGTCATCAGGACCTTGTTGTAGGTCACTCCCCGGAGGCCGCCCGACACGTCCACGTAGTCGTCGGATCCGAACCCGCCGGTCTCGGCGTAGAGCTCCTCCAGGACGACCTCGACGAGTTTCGCCATCGGGGACCTCCGCCCGCGTCGCTCCGCCCGGTCCCGGGCGCTGCGCCCGCCGGAGCTGAGGATCTTCCCCAGCATCGCAGCCGGGCGGCGGCCCCGCACATCGGTCGGGTCCCCCGGCCGAGGGCCCGTCCGGCCGCCGCGGGGTGCGGCCTGCGCCACCTCCGGGACCAGTGGGCCGGGATCCGCCGGGGCGCGGGAAGGGCCTCGCACCGGGCCGTCCACGGTACGGCCAGCGGGACAGCGCCGCGCCGTCGGACCGCGCCGCGCACTTCCGGCGGCCCCGACCGGCCCCGGTATCCGCCCGGCGGGCACCCGCGCCGGGTCCCGGCTTCCGTCGCATGACATCGTGGACCCATGTGCGGACGCTTCGTTTCCACCACGACTCCCGTCGACCTGGTCGCCCTGCTCGGGGAGATGCGCTGGGACCCCGCCGAAACCCTCGCCCCGAACTGGAACGTCGCGCCGACCGACCCGGTGGCGGCCGTGCTGGAGCGGCTCGACCGGGAGTCCGGTGAGCTGGTGCGGCAGGTGCGCCCGGTGCGCTGGGGTCTGGTGCCGTCCTGGTCGAAGGACGCGTCCGGCGGCGCGCGGATGATCAACGCGCGGTCGGAGACCGTCCACGAGAAGCCGGCCTACCGGAAGGCCTTCGCCGAGCGGCGCTGCGTGATCCCGGCCGACGGCTACTTCGAGTGGCGGCCCGTCCCGGCGGGCGAGGGCCGCAAGGCGTACAAGCAGCCGTACTTCCTCACCACCGGGGAACCGATGCTGATGGCCGGCCTGTACGAGTTCTGGCGCGACCCGGCGGTGCCCGAGGACGACCCGGCCGCGTGGCTGGCCACCGCGACCGTCGTCACCCGGGACGCCACCGACAGCGCCGGCCGGATCCACGACCGGATGCCGCTGACCATCGCCACCGCCGACCTCGCGACCTGGCTCGACCCCGCGACCACGGATCCCGACGAGCTCCACCACCTGCTGCACACCCCGGGCGGCGGCGACCTCACCGTCCGCGCCGTCTCCACCGCGGTGAACAGCGTCCGCTCCGACGGCCCGCAGCTGCTGGACGAGGTGCCGGACCCGCTCGGCCTCGCCGGGTAGCGGCCGGGCCGGCGGTTCCGGCGGCGCGACCGGTGACGCGTCGACCGGAGGCGGCCGGACGGGGGCGGTCAGGCGGGCGGGACGTCGGGGCGGAAGGCCAGGAGGGCGATGTCGTCGCGGGCGTCGGGGACCTGGGCGAGCAGGTGGTCGCACAGATCGTCCAACGGACGGTCGCGCGCCCGGCCGGCCGTGTGCGCGAGCCGGTCCAGGCCCGTGGTCAGGTGCTCACCGGGGACTTCGACGAGTCCGTCCGTGTAGAGGATCAGGGTGTCACCGGCGGCGAGGCCGGCGCGGTGGGTCCGGCGCTCCTCGGCGGGGGCCACGCAGAGCGGCACGTCCGTCAGGTCCGACGTGAGGTAGCGGGCCGGGCCGTCGGCGGGCAGCAGCAGCGGGGGCGGGTGTCCGGCGTTGGACCAGGCCGCGAACCAGCCCCGGCCGGAGCGGGTGAGCTGGACGTGGACCGCGGTGGCGAAGGAGCCGATGCCGAGGCCCTCGGCGGCCCGGTCGAGCGCGGACAGGGTGTCGGCGGGCGTGTGCCCGGGCGTCGCGTTGTAGGCGACCGAGCGCAGCATGCTGCGGAACTGGCCCATCGTGGTGGCGGCGGTGAGGTCGTGGCCGGCGACGTCCCCGATGGTCAGGGTGAGGGACCCGTCGGGCAGGAGGAAGGCGTCGTACCAGTCGCCGCCGACCTCGGCGGTGCGGTTGCCCGGCTGGTAGCGGGCGGCGAGCCGGGCGCCGGGGACGGCCGGCGGCTCGGTGAGCAGGGCCCGCTGGAGGATCAGCGCGGCGTGGCGGGTGCGCTGGAGCTCCAGGGTCTGGCCCAGCGCGCCCTGTGCGCGCTGGAGGACTTCCTGGAGGAGGTCGATGTCGCCCCGGCCCGGCGGGGGCGAGCCCTGGCAGGTGGCGGCCGCGGCGAGGGCGGTGGGGGTGCCGTCGATGACCAGGGGCAGCAGGGTGAGGCTGGTGGCGCCGGCGGCGGCCAGCCAGCGCGCGGACTCCTCGGGCACCACGCCGGAGGGGATCTCGCCCGGCGGGAAGGTCAGCAGGGCCGGGGTGCGGTCGGCGACCGCGCGCAGGGCCACGGGTCCGAGCCGGAACGTCTGCCCCCGGAGCGGGGGCAGCGGGGGCAGGCCCGCGCGGGAGGTGGAGGCGATGCGGGTGCCGGTCGTCGCCCCGTGGCCCCGTTCGGAGAGCAGGAACACGGTGCAGGCGTCCGTGAGCTCGGGCACCACCAGCCCCGCGACGGCCGCGAAGGCGTCCTCCGGTCCCACGCTCTCGGTGACGGCCATGGTGTCGGCGAGGAGCCGTTCGCGCAGCCGGGTGCGCCAGCGGTCCTCGACGTCGGCGGTCGCACCGACCCACTCCACGAGCTCGCCCTCGCGCACGATCGGGACGCCGCGGGCGGTGATGTGGCGGTACTCGCCGGAGGCGAAGCGCAGCCGGTAGGTGTGTTCGAACATGGCCGGCTCACCGGCCTCCGCCTCCATCCAGCGTTCCCGCAGGCCGGCGCGGTCGTTGGGATGGACCAACGACATCCAGGCCTCGTCCATGGTGTCGCGCCAGGGGTGCCCGGTCAGCCGCTCCCAGCCGGGGACCAGCTCGGTCATCACGCCGTCCGGCTGGGCGGTCCACACCAGCTGGGAGACGGCCGAGACGAGGGCCTCGTAGCGCTGGAGGGCGTGCAGGCGTTCCGTCGACAGGCGCTGGGCGCGCTGGGCGGAGTGCACCTGCCCGGTGGTGTCGATGGCGGCGACGAGGACGCCGGGGCCGAAGCGGGAGGCGACCGGCGAGCAGCTGTAGACGAAGTGCCGGTGCTCGCGCTCCCCGTCGCCGGAGCCCTCCAGGGTGCGCGGGGTGGTGACCTGTCGGGCGGTGGTGTCGGCGAGGACGAGGTCGAGGGTGTCGACGAGTCCCTCCTCCTGCGGTTCGGTGAACAGCTCGCCGACGGGCACGCCGAGCGGCCGGGGGCCGAACAGGTCACGGAAGGCGTCGTTGCGGTAGACCAGGCGGTGTTCCCGGCCGGCCGTCAGCGCGATCGCCACGATCGCCCGGTCGAAGACCTCCGGGGTCAACTGCGGCTCGAACACCCGTGACGGCCCCTTTCCGGTTTCCGGACGACGGACGACGGACGACGGCAGGACGCTCAGGCCCGGTGTCGGCGGCAGGCGGGACCGCCGTTCGGTCGGCAGGTTCCGATGCAATGGAACCACCGATGGGCCGCACTCCGCATCCAAGGCGCCGCCTCGCGCGGTCACCGCGGGTGACGGCGCCCCGGGTCGGGGCCGGGGCGCCGTCGGGCGGTCACCCCGTGGCCGTCCACCTCAGCAGGGCCGCGCCGAGCGACATGCCGCCGCCGAACCCGGCGAGCAGCACCAGGTCGCCCGCGCGCAGGTGGCCGCCCCGGTGGGCCTCGTCGAGGGCCAGGGCCACCGACGCGCTGCCGGTGTTGCCGTACCGCTCCAGCGTCCGGTGCGTGTGCGCGTGGTCCAGGTCGGCCAGGGTCACCAGCTCGCCCAGCAGCACGCCGTTCGCCTGGTGCGGCACGAAGTGGTCGACGTCGGCCAACCGGTGGCCGGTGCGCTCGACCAGCGTCCGGACCGCTCCGGGAACGTGCTCCACGGCGAAGTCCCGGACGGCCCGGCCCTTCATCCGGAAGAAGTGGCCGCCGTTCTCGACGGTGTCGTGCGTGGCCGGGTGCCGGCTGCCGCCGGCCTCCACCCCGATCAGCCCGTGCGCGTGCCCGTGCCCGGTCAGCTCCACGTCCACGAAACCGCCCTCCGGCACGGCACCGACCAGCGCCGCCCCGGCGCCGTCACCGAACAGCACCACCGTCCTGCGGTCGGTGGGGTCCAGGATCCGCGAGTACACGTCGGCGGCGACCACCAGCGCGTACGCGCCGGGCTCCTGGGCCACCAGGGCCCGGGCCAGAGCCAGGCCGTAGACGAAGCCGCTGCAGACGACGTTGATGTCGAAGCACGCGGCGCCGTGCGCGCCGAGTGCGTCCTGCACCAGGTGCGAGGTGGGCGGCTGCGGCGAGTCGGGCGTCGAGGTGGAGACGATGAGGTAGCGCAGCGCCGAGGCCGGCAGCCCCGCCTGCCGCAGCGTCCGTGCCGCGGCCTCGGCCGCCAGGTCCGAGGTGGCCTGGTCCGGTGCGGCGTAGCGGCGGGCGGCGATCCGCGTCTTCCGCTCGATCCACTCCGGGGTGACACCGGCCGGCCCGGCGATGTCGGCGCCGGTCACGATCCGCTCGGGGACGTACGACCCGGTGGCCAGGATCCCGGTCCCGCCCATCGTCACACCCGCGCCGTCGACGCGTACCGGCGCCAGGAGGTGAGCCGCTCGGCGCCGATCCGTGCGCGGGCGTCCGGGTCGGTCACCCCCAGGCCCTCCGCGGGCGCCAGGCAGAGCACGCCGACCTTGCCGATGTGCCGGTTGGTCTGCACCAGGCGCAGCGCCTCGCCGGTCTCCGCGAGGGGGAAGACGTCGGTGAGGATCGGCACCAGGCCGCCCTGCCGGAACAGCCTGGCGGTGTCGAACTGCTCCTGAAGGTTGGCGATGTGACTGCCGATCACCCGCTTGAGGTTCATCCACAGGTAGCGGTTGTCGTACTGGTGCTGGTAGCCGGTGCTCGACCCGCAGGTGACGACGATGCCGCCGCGCCGCACGACGTGCACCGAGGTGCCGAACGTGGCCCGGCCGACGTAGTCGAAGGCGACCCTGGGGTCCTCCCCGAGCTCGGCCCGGATCCTGCGGCCGAGCCGCTTGCCGTACTCGATCGCGTCCGCCGTGCCGTCCGAGTCGTCGCCCATGCCGATCTCGCGCCGGTCGATGATCACGTCGCAGCCCTGCTCGCGGAGGATCTGCGCCTTCCGGTCGGAGCTCACCACCCCGACCGCGATGCCGCCGCCGTTCTTGACCATCTGCACGGCGAACCCGCCCAGGCCGCCGGTCGCGCCCCAGACCAGCACGACGTCGCCCTGCTTGATCTGCGCGCCGTGGTCGCCGACCAGCATGCGGTAGGCGGTGCCCGCGCACAGCGTGATCGAGGCGGCCTCCTCCCAGGTCAGGTGCGGCGGCTTGGGCACCAGCTGGCTGGCCCGCGCGACCGTGTAGTGGGCCAGGCCGCCGAAGTTGGTCTCGTAGCCCCAGGCCCGCCCGCCGGGGCCCATCATGCCGTCGTCGTGCGCGCCCGGCTCCTGGTCGTCGACGTAGGCCGGGCTGACCATGACGTGGTCGCCGACGTTCCAGTGCCGCACGCCGTCGCCGACCCGGACCACCACGCCGGCGGCGTCCGAACCGACGATCTGGTGCGGCAGGTCGTGGCGGGCCGCGTATCCGCCCTGCCGGGCGAGCCGGTTCAGCGCCGTGAACGTCGAGATCGGCTTGAACATCGCCGACCACACGGTGTTGTAGTTGATCGAGCTAGCCATCACCGCGACGACCACCTCGTCCGGGGCCAGCCGGGGCATCGGCACCGGGCCGACGTGCAGCGACCGCCGGACGTCGGGGTCGGCGTCGCCGTCGAAGATCCCGACGTCCGAGGCCCGCAGGTGCGCCGCGGGGAACAGATCGGGCAGCGGGAGCGCGCCGAGTTCCTCCGGGGAGGCACCGGAGAGCACCGCTTCGGCCAAGATATCCATGGAAGAGTCCTCGCGTTCGCGAACGGGTGTGCGGTCAGCCGGTGGCGTCGAACGCGGCGGCGTCACCGACGTCGCCGACGGCCGGCACCGGGAAGGGGGAGGCCGCGCCGGGCCGGACCGGTGCGCCCTCGCGGCCGGCGCCGGCGGCCCCGGGGCGGTGCGGACGGCCGGACGGTTCGCCGGAGGACCGCCCGCGCAGGGCCGGCGCGACGCCGGCACCGGGCCACCGGGTGGACGTCGCCGTCCCGGTCGGCGTGTGCATCCGGCTCTCCCCCCGCTTGCCGTGCTCCCCACCCCGATCCTTGGGGCCGACCGTGCCCGTTCACACCCCAGCGTCGCCCCTACGGGTCCGACGCCTTCCGTGGGACCCGGGGCGCCGCCGGACGGGACGGCCGCCGGCGCCCCGGGACCGCTCACGCGGCGGGTACGAGCGTCACACCCGCCGCCGCCGCGAGGGCCGCGTCGGCGGCCTCGCCGGGTGCGCAGGAGCGCCGCAGGGCGGCCAGCAGCCGCGGGTCCAGCCGGGCCGAGGCGGCCCGCCGCCCCGGGTCCACCAGCCGGGCGGCCTCCGCCAGCCATGCGGAGGACGCCGGCACACCCAGGAACCCGGCCAACCGGGTCAGCTCCGCCGGGGCGTCCGCGACCAGGGCCTCGTAGGAGATCATGGTCCACTCCTCGGAGGGCAGCCGCAGCAGTTCGTCGGCGCCCTCGCTGACCATCGTGGACCACAGCGCACCGAACGCGGTGACCGGGATGTCCCGGCGCATCAGCCGCGGCAGTTCCGACGGGAGCGCCAGCAACCGGCCCAACTCCTCCGGGAGCAGCCGGAACTGGGCCTCCCCCAGCTCCCCCGGGGAGGCGACCCCGGCGATCCGGGCGGCCTCCTGGCCCAGCAGCATCTGCCGGAACCCGGGGTGCCGGCTCATCGACAGCGCCGAGTCGGCACCGTCCCGGGTGAGGTAGACGAACCTGGCCTCGGGGAACTGCGCCCGCAGCGCGGGCAGCATCCCCAGCGACCCTCCGGACCGCTCCACGGGAACCGGCCGGTCGAAGCGTTCGGCCAGGTGGGCGAAGAGCGCCCGGTACTGGTCCGCGATCGGACGGGCCGGCCAGCCCGGCACCTCTCCGGCCAGCTCGTCGTGGAGCGCGTCCGGGTCGTCGGAGAGCATCGGCAGCGTCATGTGGCAGATCGCCGGGACACCCTCGACCGGGTCGAACCGCCCGGTCCCGTACGGGTAGATCAGTTCGGAGACCTTGAGTCCCTCGGCGACCATGATGTCCATGGTCGGCTCGGGCTCGCTGAGCATCCGCCAGAACTGCGCGCCGTCCGGGGCCCCGTCGAGGTAGCCACGGCTGCGCACGGTGCTGAAGAGCTCGCTCAGGCTGAGCACCTCGGGGTGGGCGCGCAGCATCCGGGAGACCAGCGTCGACCCGCACCGGCCGGTACTGATGACGAACGTCGGAGTCATGGACCGTCCTCAGAGCGAGAGGGAGAGCAGCTGGTCGCTGATCAGGTTGATCACCGCACGCTGGTGCTTGGCGAGGTAGAAGTGGCCGCCCTCGAAGGAGCGCAGCTCGAACTCCCCGGTGGTGTGGTCGGCCCACGCGCCGGCCTCGTCCAGGGTCACCTTCGGGTCGCTGTCGCCGGTCAGCGCGATGATCGGGCAGTCGAGCACCGGTCCGGGCCGGTACCGGTAGGTCTCGGCGGCCGTGTAGTCGCTGCGGATCGCCGGCAGGATCATCCGCAGCAGCTCCAGGTCACCGAGGATGCGGGCATCGGTGCCGCTGAGGGTCTTCAGCTCCGCGACGATCTCGTCGTCGCCGAGCTTGTGCACGTTCTCGTCCCGGTGCCGGGAGGGGGCGCGGCGGCCCGAGGCGAACAGCGTGACGGGGGCTTCGAGCTGCTCGCGCTTCATCCGCACGGCGACCTCGAACGCCACGGTGGCGCCCATGCTGTGGCCGAAGAACGCCAGCGGGCGGTCCATCAGCGGGCGCAGCGCGGCGAAGGCCTCGTCGGCCAGCTCGGCGACGGTGGTCAGCGGCCGCTCGTGCCGCCGGTCCTGCCGGCCCGGGTACTGCAGCGCCACCACCTGGACGGTCGACTGCATCGCGTCGGAGACCGGGTAGAAGAAGCTGGCCGATCCACCGGCGTGCGGGAAGCAGACCAGGGTGGCCTCGCTCGGTTCGTGGTGGAACCGGCGGACCCACGGGTTGTCGTACTCGACGTTGGTCATCGGGAGGAGGCTTTCGGTTCGAGAGGGGACGAGGGCGTGGAGGAGAAGGAGGAAACGGGAGCGGAGGAGGACGGACCGGGGGCTGTGGGGGATCCGGCCGACGCGGCGAGCCAGTCGTCGACCGCCCGTGCCGTGGTCGCGGCGTGCTCCTCCATGACCGAGAAGTGGTTGCCGGGGGTGTCCACCGTGCTGTGCGGCAGCGTCCACGACGAGCGCCAGTCACCGTCGCGCGACCAGCCGAACATGGGCTCGGTGGCCCGGACGAGCAGCGTGCGGGCCCGGATCGGGGTCGGCTGCCACCCGTGGAACAGCCGGACGTAGCCGCCCATCGCGGTCAGCCGGGTGTCGTCCATCGGGACGTAGCCGTCCTCCCGCTCGATCATGCCGGCGCTGAGGACCGGCTGGATGCCCGCGAGCGCCTCGACGTCGTGCGAGTAGATGTCGATGAGCACCAGCGCGTCCACGGCCGCGCCGGCACGCTCCAGTTCGGCGGCCACCGCGTGCGCGAGCATGCCGCCCGAGGAGTGTCCGACCAGCGCGATCGGCGACCCGCCGGTGTGCGCCAGGATCGCCTCGGCCTGCGCCGAGACCACCGCCTCCACCGTCGCCGGCAGTGGCTCGCCACGGCCGAACCCGGGCGCGGCGACGGCCGCGACGTCCCGCCGGCCGCGCAGGGCGCCGGCGAACCGGACGTACTGGTGCGGGCCGGAGATGGCCAGGATCGAGGGCAGGCAGACGAGGCCGGGCGCGTCCGTGCCCCCGGCCAGCCGCACCACCGGAACCGGCGCGGGCAGCTCGCGACTCGTCCGGAAGGCCGGGCGGAACTCCGACGCGGCGACCAGCAGGCCGAAGAAGTCGCCGCTGCGCCCGGTGGCGGAGGCTTCCCGGAACAGCGTGCCGAGGGTGCCGGCGGCCTCCTCCGGCGCGGGCCGGTCCCCGTCGCCGGGCGCGAACTGCCCGGCGAGGTGGGCCACGAGGGCATCGGGGGTGGGGTGGTCGAACAGCAGCGTGGTCGGCAGCCGCAGTCCGGTGGCCGCGCCGAGCCGGTTGCGCAGTTCCACCGACGTGAGCGAATCGAATCCGGCCTCCAGGAAGGGCCGGTGCGGGTCGACGGTGTCGGACCCGGTGTGGGCGAGGACGACGGCGGCCTGCCGGGCGACCAGGTCGGCCAGCGCCTCCCGCCGCTCGTCGGCGGGCAGTTGCGCCAGCCGGCGCTGGAAGGCCGCGAGCGCGGACCGGTCCGGCACACCTCCCCCGGACCGGCCCGCCGGGGCGAGCCCGGCCAGGATCTCGGGGAGCGCCCCGGCGGCCCCGGCGGCACGGAGTCCGGCCAGGTCCAGGGAGACCGGGACGACGAGCGGACGTCCCTCGGCGAGCGCGGCGTCGAGGGCGGCGAGTCCCTGCTCGTCGGTGAGCGGGAGGACTCCGCCCTGGCGCAGCCGCCGCCGCTCGGCGTCGGTGAGGCTCTCACCCATGCCCGCGTCCCACAGGCCCCAGGCGAGGGAGGTCGCCGGGACGCCCCGGGCGCGCAGCTCGGTCGCGTACGCGTCCAGGAACGTGTTGGCGGCGGCGTAGTTGGCCTGGCCCGGGTTGCCGACGACGCCGGCCACCGAGGAGTAGAGGACGAAGGCGCTGAGCGTCCTGTCCTCCGTCGCGGCGGCGAGGTTGCGCGCGGCGTCGACCTTGACCCGGAACACCGTGTCGAGGCGCTCGGGCGTCAGATCGGCGAGGAGGGCGTCGTCCAGCACACCGGCGGCGTGGATCACCGCGGTCACCGGCTCGCCCCGCAGCGCTGCGGCGACCGCTTCCGCGTCCGCCACGTCACAGGCCACCGCCCGCACCTTCGCCGAAGCGAGCTCCTCGACGAGTCCCGCATCCCCACCGGAGCGGGACAGCAACAGCAGGTCACGGACCCCGTGCGTCTCGACCAGATGCCGGGCGACCAGCTGCCCCAGGGTGCCGGTCGCACCGGTCACGACGACCGTGCCGTCACCGAACTCCACCGGCGCGGACGCGGAACCCGACAGGCGTACCAGACGCGGCGCAGTGACCACGGCCTCGCGAACGACGGCCTGCGGCAGCGGATAGAACACGTCCTCGGCCGCGTCCACCAGATGGAGCCGGTCCGGATGCTCGGCCTGCGCCGACCGCACCAGACCCCACAACGCGGCGCCATCGGCGTCGGTGATCTCCGCGCCTTCCGCACCGAACGTCCGCACCACCAGGCGCGATTCGGACCACGCCGCGTCGGCCAGCCACGACTGGAGCAGCACCAGCAACGCGGCAGCCCGCTCCCGGGCCGCACCCGCCGCCGTCGCATCCACCAACAGCACCGGCACCGGCACCGGCAGCGCGTCACCGAGACGGATCACCGCACCCGGCACCTCACCCGCCACCTCCTGCGCGGCCCACTCCACCGCGTAGAGCAGCCGCTCGGCCGCTCCGCCGCCCAACTGGCCGGCCGCGACCGGCCGCAGGGTGAGCCGGTCGACCCGGGCGACCGGCAGGCCGGTCGGGTCCGCCAGGTCGAGTCCCACCGTGTCGGTGCCGCTCCGGGCCGTCAGCCGCACCCGCAGCGAGGTACCGGCGGCCGGGGCGAACTGGTGGACCCCGGAGAACGCGAACGGCAGCCGCAGCCCGTCACCGGACAGCAGCGCCGCCGGGCCGATCGCGTGCAGGACCGCGTCGAACAGCGCCGGGTGCAGCCCGAATCCGTCGTCCGGCGCGTCGGTCCGCACCTCGGCGAACACCTCCTCGCCGCGCCGCCACAGCCGGCGCAGGCCCCGGAAGGCCGGCCCGTAGTCGAGGCCGGCGTCCGCGAACGCCTCGTACAGCCCGGCCAACGGCAGCTCCTCGGCTCCGGCCGGCGGCCAGTCGACCAGGTCGGCGTCGACGTCGGCGGCTTCGGCGGCGGAGAGGACACCGGTGGCGTGCAGGACCCACGGCTCGCCGTCGTCGGCGCGGGAGTGGATCGTGACCGGGCGTCGGCCGTCCTCCTCGGTCACGGTGAGCCGGAGGGTCACCGTGCCGCGCTCGGACAGCGTCAGTGGCGCCTGGAGCAGGAGTTCGTCCAGCGCCGGCGCGCCGGCGCGTTCGCCGGCGGCGAGCGCCAGCTCGACCAGCGCGGTGCCCGGCAGCACGGCGCGGCCCAGCACGGTGTGCTCGGCCAGCCAGGGCTGGGTGGCCGCGGTGAGCGTTCCGGTGAGGACCACCGTGGCGGTGTCCGGGAGGTCGACCGCGGCACCGAGCAGCGGATGACCGGTCGGGTCCAGGCCGAGGCCGTGGGCGTCGCCGCCACCGGGGCGCGGGCGGGGCCAGAGCCGGCGGTGGGTGAACGGGTAGGTCGGCAGGTCCGCCCGGCCCGCCCCGCCGACGACCGACCGCCAGTCGACGTCGGCGCCGTCGACGAACAGCGTGGCGACCGAGGTCAGGAGGGTCAGCGGCTCGGTGTGCCCGCGGCGCAGCGCCGGCACGGCCAGCAGCCCGGCGTCCGCCTCCTGGACCAGGGTGGTGAGCACCGCGTCGGGCCCCACCTCCAGGACCCGGGTGACCCCCTGGGCGGCGAGTGCGTGGACGGCGTCGGCGAAACGGACCGGGCGGCGGACCTGGTCGACCCAGTAGTCGGGGTCGGTCCATTCGCCCCCGGCGACCGCCGCACCGGTGACGGTGGAGACCGCGGCCACCCTCGGCTCGGCGAACGTCAGCCCGGCGGCCTCCTTCGCGAAGTCGGCGAGCACCGGCTCCATGAGCCGGGAGTGGAAGGCGTGGCTGGTCCGCAGGCGGCCGGTCTTCCAGCCGCGCTCGGCGGCGGCCGTCGCGGCCCGCTCGATGGCGGCGTCCGATCCGGAGAGCACGACCGCGCGGGGCCCGTTGACGGCCGCCACGTCGATGTCCCCGCACGCCGCCCGGACGTCGGCCTCGGCGGCGCGCACCGTGAGCATCCCGCCCCCGGCCGGCAGGGCCTGCATCAGCCGACCGCGTGCGGTGACCAGCCGGGCCGCGTCGGCCAGGGTGAGGACCCCGGCCACGTGGGCGGCGGTGATCTCGCCGACCGAGTGTCCGGCGACCACGTCCGGCCTGATGCCCCAGTGCTCCAGCAGGGCCGCCAGCGCGACCTCGACGGCGAAGAGGGCGGGCTGGGCCGTCCCGGTCCGGTGGATCCGCTCCTCGTTGTCGAGCAGGTCGTGGGCGGGCAGGCCGAGCGCGGCGCACACGGCGTCGAACGCGGCCGCGTACACCGGGAACGCCGTGTAGAGCTCGCGGCCCATGCCGACCCGCTGGGCACCCTGGCCGGTGAAGACGAGGGCGAGCCGGCCGGGGCGTGCGGTGCCCCGGACGGTGCCGCCCTCGGACAGCGCGGCCGCCAGCGCGGGCCGGTCCGGGCCGAGGGCGACGGCCCGGTGCGGCAACCGGGACCGGTCGGCGAGCGTACGGGCGACCGCGCCCGGCTGCACGTCCGGACGATCGGTGAGGAACGCGGCCAGTCGGCGGGCCTGGGCGTCCAGCGCGGTCTCGTCGGCCGCCGCGAGGACGACCGGGACGACCGGGGCCGCGGGGGTGGCCGGCGGAGGCGTCTCGGCCGGGGCGGCGGCCGGCTCGGTGGCCGGTGCGGCTTCGAGGATGACGTGGGCGTTGGTGCCGCTGATCCCGAACGAGGACACCGCCGCCCGGCGCGGCCGGCCGGTCGCGGGCCAGTCACGCGCCTCGGTCAGCAGCTCCACCGAGCCCGCCGACCAGTCCACGTGCGACGACGGCTCATCCACGTGCAGCGTGCCGGGCAGCACGCCGTGCCGCATCGACTCCACCATCTTGATGATGCCGGCCACACCCGCCGCCGCCTGCGTGTGACCGAGGTTCGACTTCACCGAACCCAGCCACAACGGCTCGTTCTCCGCACGGTCCTGGCCGTAGGTCGCCAGGAGGGCCTGGGCCTCGATCGGGTCGCCCAGCGGCGTGCCCGTGCCGTGGGCCTCCACCACGTCCACGTCGCCGGTGCCGAGCCGTGCGTTGGCCAGCGCCTGGCGGATCACCCGCTGCTGCGAGGGCCCGTTCGGGGCGGTCAGGCCGTTCGACGCGCCGTCGGAGTTCACGGCACTCCCCCGGACGACCGCGAGGACCGGGTGGCCCAGGCGCTGCGCGTCCGAGAGCCGCTCCACGAGCAGCATGCCGACACCCTCGCCCCAGCCGGTGCCGTCCGCCCCCTCGGCGAACGACTTGCACCGGCCGTCGGGCGCCAGGCCGCGCTGGCGCGAGAACCCGATGAACGTGTTCGGGGTCGCCATCACGGTGACGCCCCCGGCGAGCGCCAGCTCGCACTCCCGGTTCCGCAGCGCCTGCACCGCCAGGTGCAGGGCGACCAGGGAGGAGGAACACGCGGTGTCGACGGTGAGTGTCGGCCCCTCCAGACCGAAGGTGTAGGCGACCCGGCCGGACGCGATGCTCCCGCCGGTGCCCAGGAATCCCTCGGCCGCCTCCGCCGAGTTGCCCATCACCAGCGCGTAGTCGTTGTACATGACGCCCGCGAACACACCGGTCCGCGAGCCACGCAGCCCCAGCGGGTCGATCCCGGCCCGCTCGAACGCCTCCCACGACGTCTCCAGCAGCAGCCGGTGCTGCGGGTCCATCGCCAGCGCCTCGCGCGGCGAGATCCCGAACACCGTCGGGTCGAAGTCGGCGGCCCCGGACAGGAATCCGCCGTCCCGGGAGTACGACGTACCCGGGTGGTCGGGGTCGGGGTGGTAGAGGTTCTCCACGTCCCAGCCACGATCGGTCGGGAACGTCCCGATCGCGTCCCGGCCCGCGGCCACCAGCTCCCACAGGTCCTCGGGCGAACCGATCCCGCCGGGGAACCGGCAGGCCGTCCCGACGATCGCGATCGGCTCGGACGCGGCCTGCTCGGCCCCGCGGAGCTGCTCCCGGGTGTCGTGGAGCTCGGCGGTGACTCGTTTGAGGAAGTAACGCAGCCGATCCTCGGGGACCCGGCCTGGCTCGCTCATGTGCTGTTGCCTCTCGTTGCTGCGGCGGGTCAGGAGATTCCGAATTCCTTGCCGATCAGGTCGAACATCTCGTCGTCGGTGGCGGCTTCCAACTCGTCGACGAGGACGGCGCCGCCGGTGCCGCCGGTCGGCACCGTGTCCGCGCCCTGCCAGGCGGCGAGCAGGCCGTGCAGCCTGGCGGTCACCCGCGACCGCTCGTCGTCACCGGCCGACGCCGCCTGCAACCCCTTTTCGAGCCGGTCGAGTTCGGCCAGGAGGGCCGCCACCGGGGAGACCGTGGCGGGCCTGAGCCGCTCGGCGAGGTGAGCGGCGAGAGCGGCGGTGTTCGGGTAGTCGAAGACCAGCGTGGACGGCAGTCGCAGGCCCGTCACGGCCATCAGGCGGTTGCGCAGGTCGACCGCGATGAGCGAGTCGAAGCCCAGCTCGCTGAACGGCCGCGCGACCGGGACGGCGGCGCCGGAGTCGTACCCCAGCACGGCCGCGACCTGACCCTGGACGGCTTCGAGCACGATCCGGTCCTGGTCCTCGGCGGGCAGGCCCTCCAGGCGCCGGCCCAGTGCCGGCCCCGCCGACACGTCCCGGCGGCTACGCGGTGCGCGGACCAACCCGGCCAGCAGCGGGGGCAGCAGGCCGACCTCGGCCGCCTGGCCGAGCGCGGCCGGGTCGAGGGCGAGCGGGGCGACCAGCGGCTCGCCGGTGCCGAGCGCGGCGTCGAGCGCGGCGAGGCCCTGTTCCGCCGTGAGCGGCAGGACACCGCCGCGCCGCATCCGCTCCCGGTCGGCGTCGGTGAGGGACTCGCCCATCCCCGCGTCCCACAGGCCCCAGGCGAGGGAGGTCGCCGGGACTCCCTGCGACCGCAGCTGGGTCGCGTACGCGTCCAGGAAGGCGTTGGCCGCGGCGTAGTTACCCTGACCGGCGTTGCCGAACAGACCGGCCGCCGAGGAGTAGAGGACGAAGGCGCTGAGCGTCCGGCCCTCCGTCGCGGCGGCGAGGTTGCGCGCGGCGTC
>NZ_JBHXKE010000186.1:0-19962 GCF_042722765.1 Kitasatospora sp. NPDC058406 | reverse complement strand
GCCCCGGGTGGCCGTGGCGCTCCCGGGGCCGCGATCGTCGGCGGGGCCGAGCGACGCGGGGGCTCAGGAGGGCGGGTCGTCCGGGCGGACGCGGTCCAGCAGGGGCAGGAGCTCCAGCGGCGCGCCCGGGTAGCGGGTCGCGGCCAGTTCCCCGTACGCGGCGCGGTTCCCGTCCACGACACGGGCCAGCAGCACCGCGAACGGGCGGTCCTGCGCGGCGGCGAGGCCCCGCACGAGCTCGACGGGCGGGTCCACGGGTGGGGTCCGTTGCCCGGAGGGGGTGCTCCCGGAGGGGGTGTTCCCGGAGGCCGGGAACGGGCCTTCCGGCGGTGCGGCGGAGTGGCGGGGACAGGAGGTCCGGACAAACGTTCGGTCTCGTTCGCGGGCCCGGTCAGGACGACGCGCCGGCCTGCTCCGGTCCTTGCCTCGGGCGCCGCTCCGGGCCTTGCTCCAGGCCCTGCTCGGACCCGGCGGCCGGTGCGGCCGGTGCGGCCGAGAGGAGTTCGCAGTCGGTGAAGTTCATGCAGCCGCAGGCGAGACAGGCGGCGACGGCGGCGCGCAGCTGCTGCGTCTCGCGGACGATTCGGTCGAGTTCGGGCAGCTTGCGTTCGGCCAGCTCGCGCCACTGACGAGTGGCGCCCCGGTCGGGGGCGTCGTCCAGGAGCCGGCGGATCTCGGCGAGCGTGAAACCGGCGCGCCGGGACATCCGGATCAGCGCGAGGCGCCGCAGCGTCGCGGCGGGCCAGACCCGGCGACCGCCCTCACGGCGGGCGGCCGGCAGCAGCCCGAGGCTCTCGTAGTAGCGCAGCGCGGACGGCCGCAGCCCCGCCTGCCGGGCCAGCTCCCCGATGGCCAGGTACCGCACGGCATTCCTCTCGGACCGGCTTGACTTCAAGCGCGCGTGAACCGCTTGCCTGGCCCGCATGATCTCATCTGCCCTGCGCTCCAGGCTGCCCCGGGACTACCGGCCGCTGTTCGAACGGCGCGGACCGTTCCGGCGGCTGCTGCCCGCCTTCGCGGTGTCCGACCTCGGCGACGGAATGAGCGTGGTCGCGGTGGCGTGGCTCGCGCTGCAACTGGCCCCGCCCGGCGGTTCCGGCCTGCTGGTGGGCGCGGCCGTCGCCGCCTACGTCCTGCCGGGCGCCGCCGGCGGGCTGCTGCTCGGCCGGTGGCTGCGCGGCCTGCCCGCGCGGCGGCTGATCCGGGCCGACGCCTGGACCAGGGCCGTCCTCCTCGGCTGCGTCCCCCTCGCGTGGGCGCTCGGGGTGCTCGGCCCGGCGCTCTACCTGGCGCTGCTCGCCGGCTCGTCCCTGTTGCACGCGTGGGGCAGCAGTGCCAAGTACGCGTTGGTGGCCGAGGCCGTGCCGCCCGGGCAGCGGCTGGCGGCGAACGTCCTGCTGAGCACGAGCACCTGGGTCGCCACCGTCGCCGGACCGGCGCTCGCCGGGGCGCTGGCGGTGGCCGTCGCCCCGGCCTGGCTGATCGGGCTGGACGCGCTCTCCTTCGCGGTCCTGGCCGTCCTGGCCGTCCGCTCGGGCCGCTCGGGCGGCAGGGAAGTGGGCCGGGAGGAAGAGGGCCGGGAGGACGGCGTGGCGGCGGCAGTGGCGCCGCCCGCCGGACCGCGTCGCTCGGGCGAGGGCCTGCGCGTCCTGCGGACCCGGCCCGGGCTGCTCGGACTGCTGGCGTTGACCTGGTTGTTCAACCTGTTCTACGGCCCGGTGGAGGTTGCCCTGCCGCTGTTCGTCGGGCAGGACCTGCACGCCGGACCGGGGCTCCTCGGCCTCTACTGGACGGCCTTCGGCCTGGGGGCGGCGCTCGGCACCCTGGCCGTCGGCGCGCTGCGGCGGCTGCCGGTGTGGCCGATGCTGCTGGGCATCGTCGCCGCCCACGGCCTGGCCATGCTGCCGTTCGCCCTGCACGGGCCGAACTGGCCGTCGGTCGTCGGCTTCGCCCTGGCCGGGGTGGTCTACGGGCCGTACAGCGCGCTGGCGCTCAGCCTGTTCCAGGACGGTGTGCCGCCGGCCGCCCTGACCGCCGTGCTGGCCCTGCGCGCCTCCGTCCTGCTGACGGCGGGCCCGGTGGGCACCGCGCTGGGCGGCCCGCTGACGGCCGTCCTCGGCCCGCGCCAGGTCCTGGCGGGCGCGGGCCTCGCCATGGCCGCCGTAGCGGTCGGCGCCGCCGTGGTGAGGGTCCGGTCCCTGGCGAGGGGGCGGATCCCGTCGCCGGCAGGGCTCCTGAGGCAGGAGACGCGGTAGCGGTCCCGCTGCGGTCAGGGACGCCGGGTACCGCCCCGCACAGGACGTCGGACCGGTCGACTTCCTGTGCGGGGTCTTTCCGGACGGTTCGTGGCCGGGGCAACCCGCCGGGCTCCACAGCGACGGTGACGGCGGCCCGTCGGCGGTGTGTCGGTCCTCGCAGAGCGCACGACGGAGGCGGCTTGCGCCGGTAGTCGGCCGGTCCGACCTCCTGTGCGGGATCCTGCGCTGATCAGGGTGATCGGTGGGGGCGAACGGCTGGAGGCTGCGCGGGTGCTGCTGCTCGGGCGGCGTCGAACAGCGGGAAGCCGACGGGTGCCCGGGCATGGGCGCACGGCCGTGAGTGCCGGCCCCGACGGACGAGCTCGCGTGTGGAGTCCGACGGCGCGGGGCCGGGTACCGGGGAGGGGGGAACGACTCACCAGGGGGAGCGGGATGGCCTATCGCGGTTTGATCGTCGACTTCGCGGGCGTGCTGAGCACTCCGCTCGGACTGTCCGTGCGGGCGTGGTGCGATCGGCAGGGGCTGCCGTCGGACGCGTGGCGCCGCGCGCTCGTGGACGACCCGGCGGGGCGGGCGCTGTACGTGGAGCTGGAGTTGGGCCGGATCTCGCAGGCGGAGTGGAACCTGCGGACGGCGGAACTGCTGGGCGGGATCGAGCACGAGGACCTGATGGGCCGGGCCCACGCGGAGGTGCGGGCCGTGCCGGAGATGGTGGCCCTGGTGGAGTCGGCGCGACGGGCGGGGCTGGCGGTGGCGCTGCTGTCCAACTCGTACGGGGTGGATCCGTACAACCCGTACGTGGCCACCGGGGTGTGGGATCTGTTCGACGTGCAGGTGATCAGCGGGGACGTGGGGTTGGCCAAACCCGACCCGGAGATCTTCCGCCTCACGCTGGACAGGATGGGGCTGGCGGGCGAGGACTGCGTCTTCGTGGACGACTACCCCGCGAACCTCCTTCCGGCGGAGGAGTTGGGGATCACCACGGTGCACGCCGACGGTCCGGCGGCGGCGAGCCGGGCGGCGGGGATCCTGGGTCTGGCGCCGGGGCAGTGAGACGGGGGGCGTCCCGGGCGCGCGCCGCCGGAGGGGGCGGTCACCTGTTCGGCGCGGCGGCTTCGAGCGCGTCCAGGGAGCCGGACATGACGGTGCGCAGGTGCTGTGTGAGGTGTTCGGCCGGCCAGTCCCACCAGGCCAGAGCGAGCAGGCGGGCGACGTCGGGTTCGCTGTAGCGGGTGCGGATGAGTCCGGCCGGGTTGCCGCCGACGATGCCGTAGTCGGGGACGTCGTCGACGACGACGGCGCCGGACGCGACGACGGCGCCGTGGCCGATCCGGACTCCGGGCATCACCATGGCGCCGTAGCCGATCCAGACGTCGTTGCCGACGACGGTGTCGCCCCGGCCGGGGAGACCGGTGAGGAGGTCGAAGTGTTCGGCCCAACTGCCGCCCATGATGGGGAACGGGAAGGTCGACGGGCCGTCCATGCGGTGGTTGGCGCCGTTCATGATGAACCGCACACCGGTGCCCAGCGCGCAGAACTTGCCGATGACCAGCTTCTCCGGACCGTAGTGGTACAGGACGTTGCGGGTCTCGAAGCCGGTGGCGTCGTCCGGGTCGTCGTAGTAGGTGTAGTCGCCCACCTCGATCAGGGGGGACGTCACCAGCGGCTTCAGGAGGACCACGCGGGGTTGCTCGGGCATCGGGTGAAGGGTCGAAGGATCCGGCAGGGCGGAACTCACGGCAGCACTACTCCGATCACGGGCGGAGACGACGTGTCCGTGATCGTAACCTTCGTGTGCCACCCGACCGGGGGCCGGCCTGCTGGGTTGGTCAGGTGTGGGTGGGGAGTTCGCCGGTGTGGATGGCGGTGATGAAGGACCGCCAGGCGTCGAGGGTGAAGGCGAGGACCGGTCCGTCGGGGTCCTTGCTATCCCGGACAGGGATGAGGCCCGTGAGACCGTCGGCTATCTCGATGCAGTCGCCTTGGCCATTGCTGTAGGTGCTCTTGCGCCACTGGATGGGTTCGAAGGTCTGCTTCATGTCTCGTACTCCTCTGCGACTTTCCTCAACCATGTGACGGACTTCTCGGGCTGCACGGACGAAGCCATGAGACGAAGGAACGTGTCCTCATGGCGCGCGACCTCGGTCGGCCGTTCCGTGTAGGTGCTGCTGGTCGTTGCCTCGGAGTAGGCCACGCTGCCAGGGATGTCGCTGAACGACAGCACAGAGAACGACGCTCCCATGGCCGCGTGTGCTCCGGCTGAAAACGGGAGGACCTGGATGGTGATGTTGGGCTTCTCATCCGCCATGAGCGCGAGATGCCTCAGCTGTGCCGCCATGGCTGGCCCGTTGCCGACGGGTCGCCGTATGACGGCTTCGCCGATGATGGCCCAGAACTGCGGGGGATCCTGTCGATTGAGAATGTGCTGACGGTCCATTCGGAGTGCCACGCGGCGCTCGACCTCTTCTGTGGACTCCGTGGGATTCATCGCTCGGATGACATGTCGGGCGTACGTCTCGGTCTGGAGTAACCCAGGAACCAGCTCACACTGGTATGTCACGATCTTCGTGGCGTCCGTTTCGAATCCGACGTAGGCCCGGAACCAGTCCGGCAATGCATCGCCGTAGGCGTGCCACCAGCCCTGCTGACGACTCTGCCGAGTCAGACTGAGGAACTGTCTCACCTCTTCGGGTGAGCTGATCCCGTAGTGGGCCAACAGCTTCGCCGCGTCACGTTCTTGTAGTGAGACCAGTCCGCTCTCGATGCGACTCAGCTTGGAGGCGGACCAGCCGAGGGCCGCGGCGACATCCTTGGCATTCATCTCGCGTGACGCACGCAACTTGCCAAGCTCACCGCCTAGCCTACGTCGCAGCACGGTCGGACTGCTCACTCGTCACACTCCCTGGCTGTTCGGTTCCTTGCATAGTCTGCCACCCCTTCCAGAGCCTCAACCATGATGGCTGAAGCTGCAATTGCTGGCGACTTGCGCTTGCATGCAATCCATCCTGAGGTGCATGCTACACGGAGTAACTCGACGGTTCGTCTGAGTGATCAAGGCGGCTGGTCGCCGGGCATTCCTTTGCCCTCCTGGCCGTCCTCGTGGCAGCACCACGCCTTCAACTCCCTGTACCTGGAAGGTGAATCCGCCATGTCCGGAACCTCCCCCTCTCCCGCCTCTCCGGCCTCCCCCGCCTCCTCCCTCTCCTGCTGGCTGCTGCGCAGCCGGCGTTCGCCCGGGGAGGCCCGGCGGATCCTCGAACGGTTGCTCGCCGACGCCCCCGGCGGCGAGCGCTTCCTCGGCACCGGGCGGCTGCTGGTCGCCGAGTTGGTGACCAACGCCGTCGTCCACGGCACGCCGATCGGCCGTCGGGTCCGGCTCGTGCTCCACGTCGACCGGCGGCGCCCGCGGATCGAGGTGCACGATGCGCGTGGGGAGCGCGGTCCCGTGTTCCGCGCCGCCAGCGGGGAGGACGAGTCGGGGCGGGGCATCCTGCTGGTCAAGCTCCTTGCCCGCCGGTGGGGTTGCTGCCCGCGCGGCGGCGTCGGCAAGATCGTCTGGGCCGAGGTCGCCCCCGCCGCCGAGCCCGCTCCCGCCTCCGGCGAGTGTGCCGCGTGACGGACCGCCGCCCGGTCACGGCCGAGATCACCGGCGGCATCCTGCCCCCGACCACCTACCCGCTCCTCCCGGGAGCCCTCTCCGCGCTCTGGTTCGCCCTCCAGTTCCGCCCGCTCGGCAGGGCGCAGTGGGAGCGCTTCGAGCGCTACCTGACCGGTCCCGGCGCCGACCGCTTCGTCGCCGAACACCTCACCGGCATCGGCCCGTTGTCGCTCCAGGTCCTGTTGCCGGACGGCGTGCACCACCTGCGCCTGGGCTGGACCGGTGCCGAAGCCCCCGGTGCCGACACCCCCGACACCTCCGGCGCCGCCCGGTAGGCCGTCCCCGTCCCTGGGAGTATGGCCCGATGGACAACACCCCGCGACGGAACATCGGTTCCGGCTCCCCGCTCGAACCCCGCATCGGTTTCTCCCGGGCGGTCCGCAAGGGCCCCTACGTCGCGGTCGCCGGCACCGCGCCCATCGGCGCCGACGGCGCGACCGTGGGCCCGGGCGACGTCCACGCCCAGACCGTGCGCTGCCTGGACATCGCCGAGGCCGCCCTCGCGGAAGCGGGTGCATCGCTCGACGACGTCGTGCGGACCCGCATCATGCTCACGGACGTGAGCCGGTGGGAGGAGGCCGCGCGGGCGCACGGCGAGCGGTTCGCCTCGATCCGTCCGGCCTGCACGTTCGTCGAGGTCTCGCGCTTCATCGACCCCGACTGGCTCGTCGAGATCGAGGTCGACGCCGTCCTCGGCTGACGTCCGGCTGCCACCAGTCGGCCGCCGGCCTCAGGTGCCGACGCCGCCGAGTGCCCGCGTGTGCGGCCTGCATGCCAGCTGTGGTTCGAGGGTCGGGTTCTACGCCGGCCCCGTGGCGAGCAAGACGGGTGGGCGGCGGTGCCCGGCCGGTGGCGACCGGCTGGCGACTGGGGCTCGGGCGGAGGCGTGGTTCTGTTCGGGGCGCTGTCGGTCGGCGCACTGGCGGCTGGCGGGGCGCGCGACTGGTGGGGCGTACGGCTGCCAGGGGGGCCGCGATCCAGGCCGGAGAGGGGGCGGCGTGCCCGGCGTGCGGGACCTCGTGAACGGTGGGGGTGGGGCGCCTGGTGGGGGCGGTGTTCTGCTCGGGGCGATGCCGGACCCGGGCGTGGAGGGACCGGGCGGGGCCGGTGGCCCGGCCTCGCTCCCGTGGCGACCCGACCGCCGGTGCAGTGAGCCGCTCCGTTCCCCTGCGCCTCTACTCTGCGCAGGATTTGGCGCTGATCCTGCGCTCGGGGCAAGGGGCAGGTCGCCGATGGTGAGAGTCGGCGGCTCCGGGCGGTCGGGTGCGTGATCTGCGGTGACGGATCTTGTGGGTGCGGCTCCGCAGGGGCGGTACGACGAGGTGGTGGCGGAGGGTCGCTCGCCGGTCGGGGAGATGGGCCGGCGCCAGTTCCGGATCGGGGACATCGCCTTGGAGATCGCTCCGATGCGCGCGGTGGGCGGCCACAGCCCGCCGGTGGTGGAGGGGCCGACCACGGTGGCGCCGACGGGGAGGCGGCCCGGCGTCGATCCCGGTGCCGTCGACGACGGCCCCGGTGGACGCGGCGCGGATGTGTAACGGATCGTCAGGGCTGGTGCCTCTCTTAGGCGGGGGCGCGATCACGCCGATGGCGCCCCCGCGATGCGACACCTACCGAGGAATCTGGGGATCGACACATGAGGCGAGTACGAAACTGGGCCGTGGCCGCACTGGCGGCTACCGTGCTGACGGCGGCGACGGCCACCGGGGCCACCGCGGCCGGGGCGCCGGAAGCCGACGGTGTGCAGGTGGACGGCGCGCGGGGGGCTGGGGCGCGCTTCGCGCCGGCGAAGCTGCCGTTCGAGGGCGCGGTGCTCAGCTCCGGTGCGCAGCTCGACGCCCGCACCACCTGGGCGGCCGGCTTCCGGATCACCGGGGCCGACCAGGCGCCGCGGTTCACCCCGGTGGTCGCGGAGCGGGTGGGAGGGAACGGTGAATGGCGTGAACTCCCGGCCCCCACCACAGACTTCATCGGCCGGGCGACGGCGGTGGCGGGCAGTTCGCCGCGCGACGCCTGGCTCGTGGGCGATCGCGATCGGCGCACCGGCCGGATCCTCGCCCAGCACTGGGACGGCACCGCGTGGACCAGCACCACCGTCGAGGCGCCGCCCGGCGAGATCGGCTCCCTCCATCTGCTCGGCGCCTCCGCGCCGCGGCCGGGCCGGGCCTGGGCGGTCGGTCGTGCGGCGGTCGTCACCTCCCGGACCCCGGGGCCCGTCCCCGGGAGCGAATCGGTGGAGTACAGGACCACCGGACTGATCGAACGTTGGGACGGTACCGCCTGGCACCGGCTCGCCGCTCCCGAGATCGACGGGGACTGGTGGCTCAGCTCCGTCACCGAGATCGCGCCGGACGACGTCTGGGCGGTCGGGAACACCGCCTACCCCGACGACCGGCCCGTCCTGCTGCACTACGACGGCCGGGACTGGACCAGGGTCACCGCCCCCGCCTTCACCGGGCTCTACGGCGAGTACCAGAGCGTTGCGGCCAACGGGCCCGACGACGTGTGGGTGGTGGGCCGGGCCGTCCTCACCGACAAGGACCGCGGCCACCCGCTGGTCGCCCACTACGACGGCCGCTCCTGGAGCACGGTGGCCGCCCCGGAGGGCGTGGCCGGCAAGCTGTGGTCGGTCACCGCCGTCCCGGGCGGCATGGCCGCCGTCGGCTGGGACGCGAGCGGCGGGCCGGACCGGCCGCTCGGCCTGCGCTTCACCCACGGCCGCTGGGAGACGCTCGACCTCTCCGTGCCCGGCTACTCCGACCTGTCCTACCAGGCGGTGGTGGCCGGGCCGGGCGGCCGGTTGACCGCTGTGGGCGCCGGCACCACCCCGAAGTCGTCGACCTACCAGCCGATGGTGCTCACCGGCCGCAGGTGACGCCGTCCCGCTCCCGTGCCCGGCCCGGGCACGGGAGCGGGGAACGCGCGGACCTGAACGTTCAGTTCGCTACTCGGCCGGCCAGACGCTCACATGCCGTTCGTTTCACCGTCACCGTGACGGCAAACCGGACGGCATTTTCGGATCCAGACCTCCGCACCCTCGCTGACCAGGCACGCAAGGTTCAGACGCGGCCACTGAACAGCGTCGTGTCCTCCGGCACCCCTGTGCGCTCGGTGCCGGAGGTCTCGTCGAGGTAGGCCCACCGGAACGGCACCCCGCGCGCGGTCACCGGGTCCGGGCCGTCCATCAGCTGGAAGTGCAGGTGCGGTTCGGAGGAGTTGCCCGAGTTCCCGCATGCGCCGATCGGCTGCCCGGCCCGCACCCGGTCCCCGACGGCGACCGTGACCGAACCGCGCCGCAGGTGGGCGAAGCCGGCCACCACCCCGTCGCCGACGTCCAGCAGCACGTGGTTGCCCCACAGGTGGCGCGGCCGGCCCAGCCCCCGGACGAACCCCTCCGGGTAGAGGAACCCGTAGCCGGGCAGCGAGGTGCGCGACCAGTGGTCGCGCATCCGGTCCTCCACCGCCACCACCACTCCGTCGGCGGGTGCCAGGACAGGCCGGCCGAAGGTCGGGAAGCGTTCCGGGCGGCGTCCGAACGGCCAGACCGTGGCGAACGGCGGTCCTTGGTCCTCGCTGTCGTCCGGGGCGTACGTGAGGTCGATGGCGTACGTCTGCGCGTGGCTGTGGGTGTGACTCGGCACCTTCGTCGCGGGCCCGTTGAGGGCCGTCCAGCGACCGGTCACGGGCACACCCACCGCCACCGGCTCCCGTGCGGCGAGCGGTCGTTGGCGTCGGACCAGTAGCCAGTGCAGCAGTCCGCCGAGGGCCAGCAGGGCGACGCCGGTGATCCACAGCGGTCCGATGCCGGAACCGTTCACCAGGACGCAGACCGCCCCCGCGCCGAAGATCAGCCCGTGCCGCTTCCAGACGGTCATCAGCATCGGCAGCCCCCCGGCGGCAGGTCACGTGGTCGACGCGGACGGACGCCCGCCCGATCACCGTACCCGGACGCCCGCCGTGCACGGACGGCCGAGGCGGCGCGGTGGGGCCGTGTGGCAGTGAGGCAGCGGGGCGGAGGCCTTCAGGTGAGGTGCCGCAGGTAGGCCTCCGGGCGTTCGAGGTAGCGGCGCCAGTGGTCGACGAGGGCGAGGTCCTGCCAGCGGGTGGGCCGGATGCCGTGCTCGCCGACCTCCAGGACCGCCGCGTCCGGGGTGGCGGCCAGGATCGGGGAGTGGGTCGCGCAGACCACCTGCGCGCCGGACCGGCCCAACTCCTGGAGCAGGGCGACCAGCCGCAGGCTGGAGGTGAACGAGAGCGCCGCCTCCGGTTCGTCCAGCACGTACAGGCCGGGCCCGCGGAACATCGACTCGAAGACGGTGAGGAACCCCTCGCCGTGGCTCATCAGGTCGGTGCGCTCCTCCCAGTAGCCGGGCCATCCCTGCTTCTCGGCCATCATCCGCATCGCCGACTCCGCCCGCAGGAAGAACCCGCGCCGCCCGGAGCGCGGGCCGGAGGCCATGGCGAGGCCGCGCGGGGTGTACTCCAGGCGCAGGCGCTCGCCGAGGGCGCTCCTCGCGCGCGGCGACGCGTACCGGGAACCGCCGCGCCCGCCGTACGAGTCGAGGCCGAACGCCTCGGCCACCGCCTCGACGACGGTCGACTTGCCGCTGCCGTTCTCGCCGACCAGGAACGTCACCAGCGCGGGCAGGGTGACCCCCGCCCCGACGAGCGCGCGCACGGGACCGTCCACGGCCACGCGTCGCGGTCGTCCGCGCCGAGCAGCTGCGGGTGGACGCGTAGGCGTTCGACGATCATGCGGGGCCTCTCCGGGAAGTGCCCGACCGCCGTCGGAAGCTCGGTGGCCGTACGTCCGAGCCTAGGCGGCGGGTACGACACTCCGGGGTGGGACGGGGCCGCACGTCGGCGGCTACGACCGGCGCAGCCCCAACTCTCCCGCGCGCAGGCCGGCCTGGAAGCGGGAGCCGGCTTCGAGCCGTGCCATCAGCTCGGCCACCCGCCGCCGGTAGGTGCGCAGCGAGAGGCCGAGCCGCCGGGCCGCCACCTCGTCGGTGAGCCCGGAGGCCAGGGAGCGGAGGATCGTGCGGCCGTCCGCGTCGAGGTGCGGGACGTCGCCGGACAGGTAGGCGTCGAGGTCGACGGCGCTGTCCCAGACCGCTTGGACCAGCGCGTGCACGCCGTCGATCAGGGCCTGCGACGTGGTCACGGTGTACTCGCGGCCGGCGGGGTTCTCCCGTCCGGCCAGGATCATCACCCGCCGGTCGATGAGGATGGTCTCGTGCGGCAGCGGTGAGCCGCTGATCCGGACGAGGGCGCCCGCGCCCTGCACCAGCCGCAGGTGGACGCGGGCCTCCTCGTCGGCGAGGGCGACCGGGCTGAGGAGCTTGCGGGTGGTGAAGCCGGGCGCGGCGGTGTCCTTCGGCCGGGTCCGGACCGCGGCCCTCGCCTCCGGCCGGGACCACGTGCGGAGGTCCCTGGCCGCGCACAGGAACTCGGTCTGCGCGGACTCGAAGAGATGGCCGGCGCGCGCGGTCAGTTCCGCGTCGCCGTGGACCGAGAACACCTGCTCGTTGCGCATCCGTCCAGTCTGGCAGCAACTGGCCACGGTCTCGCCGGGGTTCGTGGCGGCGGACAGCATGGCACGCATGACGACCACGACGTTCCCGCTCGGCGGCGACCTCCCTGTCAACCGGCTCGGCTTCGGCGCGATGCGCCTCGCCGCCGGCACGTTCGACGGCCCGCCGAGAGATCCGGCGACCGGTGTCGCGGTGCTCCGGCGCGCCGTCGAGCTGGGCGTGAACCACATCGACACGGCCGGCTTCTACAACCGCGGCGCGGTGCGCGCGAACGAACTGATCCGCAGGGCCCTGGCCCCGTACCGGGACGACCTGGTGATCGCGACCAAGGTCGGTCCGCTGCCCGGTCCGGACGGCGTGCCGATCGGGCAGGCGGGGCCCGGCGACCTGCGCGGCCTGGTGGAGGCGGACCTGCGGGCCCTCCGGCTGGACCGGCTGGACCTGGTCTACCTGCGGGTGGGCGGGCTGACCGGGCCGGGCACCGAGTCGATCGCGGAGCGGTTCGCGGTCCTCGCCGGGCTCCGCGAGCAGGGGCTGATCCGGCACCTGGGCGTGAGCAACGTCGACGCCGCCCAGCTCGCCGAGGCGCGGGCGGTCGCGCCCGTCGCGGCGGTGCAGAACTCGTTCGAGAACGGCCCGGGACTGCTGGCCGCCTGCGAGGCGGCGGGTATCGCGTACGTGCCGTACTTCCCGCTCGGCGGGGGTTGGGTCCCGCTCGACCTCGAACGGCTCGGCCGGGTGGCCGCCCGGGTGGGCGCGACCACGTCGCAGGTGGCGCTCGGCGCGCTGCTGGCGTCCTCGCCGTCGGTGCTGGCGATTCCGGGTACCGGGTCGCTCGACCACCTGGAGGAGAACCTCGCGGCGGGCGGTCTGGTGCTCGGTGCGGAGGACCTGGCCGAGCTGCGCGCCTGACCGGGGGCACGGGGCGCGTCCCGGACTGCGGCTGCGCGGGCTCCCGTGGCTCGGGGTGGTCCCGTGGCGCAGGGTGGTCCTGCGGATCCGGGTGTTCCTCCGTCCGCGCGGCCGGTCCCGGGGCGGTGGCGGCTTCCGGTCGATGAGCGGGCGGCGGGGCGTGGGATGCGCGACCCGCGCGCCCCGCCCGGCCCGGTGCGTCCCGCCCGTTCCCGCCGTGCGGCGCGGTGCCGGGGAACGCGGCAGCCGGCGGCGGGTGCTGGCGACAATTCCCCTGTCATATGCGGAACTTCACGGTCCCTCCCTATAGTCGCCGAGGCGTCTCCGGCGGGGCGCCCTCGCCGGAGCGCCGTCCGGCCGCGGGTCGCAGCGGCACATCACCACCGACAAACGAGGGCGGAACCATCGTGCGTGGGAACACCAGGGGCAAGAGGGTCGGGATCGCGGGCTGTCTGCTGGCCGGGATCGCGGCGGCGGCCGTCGTCACGGCCCCGGCCGCCGAGGCGCGGACCGCGTCCCCGACCCGGACCGAGGGCGTGAACTGCAGCACCGGGAGCTTCGGCTCGGACGGTAACCAGTGGTACTACAACATCTCCTGCTCGGCCTGGGGCACGAGCAAGTGGTGGGTGAACATCAGCTGCTCCGACGGCACCACCCGCACCTCCGGCCCGAACACGGTCTTCATGAACGTGCGGGTCTACTGCCCGCCGAACACCACACCGATCCAGGGTTGGGTGACCTACACCGCCTGACCCGGGACCGGCCCGGGCGACCGGGCCCGCCCGGGCCGGTCTGCGCCGCCGCCCCGCTCGGGGTGGCGGCGCAGCACGTCGGCGGGCCGACCTGCGGTCGTCACTCCGTGAGCTCCCGCGCGGCCGGCTCGGGGCCGGTGGCGGGGTCGCGGGTGAGGAGGTAGCGGGCGCCGGGGCCGCCGGCGGCGGCGCGGTCGCCGGCGTTGTAGAGGGAGCAGCGGGTGAGCGAGAGGCAGCCGCAGCCGATGCAGCCGGTGAGCTTGGCCTTCAGGCGTTCCAGTTCGGCGATCTGCTCGTCGATCCGGCTCTGCCAGGACTGGGCGACGCCGTCCCACTCGGCGCCGCTGGGCGCGCGGCGCTCGGGGAGGCGGTCGAGGGCGACCTTGGCCTCGTCGAGGGAGAGGCCGACCCGCTGGGCGGCGCGGACGAAGGCGATCCGGCGCAGGGCGCCGCGGGCGTAGCGGCGCTGGTTGCCGGTGGTGCGGGTGGCGTGGATCAGCCCCATCCGCTCGTAGTAGCGCAGGGCGGAGGTGGCGAGGCCGCTGCGTTCGGAGAGCTGGCCGATGGTGAGGAGGTCGTGGCGGCCCGGGGGGTTGACGGTCATGGGATCACTGTAGCGGCTTGACTTGAAGTCGACTTCAAGTTGGAGCATCGTGGTCATGACGACGAGCACCCTCCCCGCCATCCCCACCGCCACCACCACTCCCACCGCCGGTTTCGCGGACCTGCCGGGCCTGATGGCCCTGATGACCGGCGACGAGAAGCACGGGCCGGCCGCCACCTCCACCCTCGACGCCCTCTGGGTGCTCTACGACCGGGTGCTGCGGGTCTCCCCGGCCACGGCCGAGGAGCAGGACCGCGACCGCTTCCTGCTCTCCAAGGGGCACGGCCCGATGGCGTACTACGCGGTGCTCGCCGCCAAGGGGTTCATCGCGCCGGAGGTGCTGCCGAGCTTCGGCGCGTACGACTCGCCGCTCGGCCACCACCCGGACCGGATGCTGATCCCCGGGGTGGAGATCAGCTCCGGGTCGCTCGGGCACGGGCTGCCGCTGGGGGTCGGCACGGCGCTCGGGCTGCGTGCCCAGGGGCTCACCGACCCGGTGGTCTGGGTGCTGATCGGGGACGCCGAGTTCGACGAGGGGTCGAACCACGAGGCGGTGGCCTTCGCCGGTGCGTACGGGCTGGACCGGCTGAACGTCCTGGTGATCGACAACTCCTCCGCCACGCACGGCTGGGAGGGCGGCATCGCGGCCCGGTTCGCCGTCGAGGGCTGGTCGGCCGAGACGGTGGACGGGCGGGACCACGAGGCGCTGTACGCGGCGTACACCGCCGAACACCCGGGCCGCCCGCGGGTCGTGGTGGCCCGGGTGGAGCCGAAGGACTCCTGACCGCCGCCCCGGCCCTCCTCCCCGCCCCCGCACCCGCCGCCGCTCCGCACCCCCGGAACCACACCCGCACGACCCCGCCCCGAACGACCCCGCCCCGAACCACCCCGAACGGTAAGGAATCCCGACCGATGGACACCATGCGCGACCGCTTCGTCGACCTCACCGCCCGTCTGCTGGAGGACGACCCGCGATTGGCCGTCGTCCTGGCCGACGTCAGCGCCGCCGGCTTCACCGGGGCGGCCCGGCGCCACCCCGACCGCGTGATCAACGTGGGCATCCGGGAGCAGCTGCTGATCGGCGCGGCCGGCGGCCTGGCGCTCGCCGGGATGCGGCCGATCGCGCACACCTTCGCCAGCTTCCTGGTGGAACGCCCCTTCGAGCAGGTCAAGTTGGACCTGGTGCACCAGAGCGTCGGGGCCGTGCTGGTGAGCGCGGCCGGCTCGTACGACTGGCCGGCCGGCGGGCGTACCCACATGGCGCCGGGCGACGTCGCGCTGCTGGACACCCTCCCGGGCTGGACGGTCCACGTGCCCGGCCACCCGGACGAGGCGGAGCTGCTGCTGCGGCACGCGGTGGCGGACGGCGACCGCAACGTGTACGTCCGGCTCTCGGGGCACCGCAACGAGCACGCGGTGCCGGTCGAACCGGGCCGCTTCACCACCGTGCGCCGGGGCGCCAAGGGCGTGGTGCTCGCGGTCGGCCCGATGCTGGACGCGGTCCTGGCGGCCACCGCCACCCTGGACGTCACCGTGCTGTACGCGGCGACCGTGCGGCCGTTCGACGCGGCCGGGCTGCGGGCCGCCACCGAGCAGCACGCGGACGTGGTGCTGGTCGAGCCCTACCTGGCGGGGACCTCCGCCAACGAGGCGCACGACGCGCTCGCCGACCGCCCGCACCGCGTGCTGGCCCTCGGCGTGCCGCGCAGGGAGCACCGGCAGTACGGGTCGATCCCGGAGCACCTGGCCGCGTACGGCCTGGACGCGGCCTCGCTGCGGGAGCGGATCGGCACGTTCCTCTGGTGAGGCCGGGTCACAGGCGGAGCAGCGCGACCGAGTCGGGCTCCAGCGTGAGGCCGTCGCCCGCCACCGCGTACCCGCCGTAGCCGGCCACCACCTCCGCCTCACCGCCGAGCGGCACCGCGACGGGCGCCGTGCCCAGGTTGACCGCTGTCCGGTACCGGCCCCGGTGCACCACCAGCCACCCCGCGGCGTCGTCGAACTCGGCCCGGACCGCCGCGAGATCGGGGTCGGAGAGCTCCGGCGTCCCGCGGCGCAGGCGGATCAGCGTCCGGTACCAGTCGAGCAGTCCGGCGTGCGGTCCGCTTCGCGGTTCGGTCCAGTCGAGGACGGAGCGCAGCACGGTGGCGGGCTCCTGCGGGTCCGGTACGGCCTCCGCGGCCCAGCCGTGTTCGGCGAACTCCCGTCGGCGGCCCCGGCGGACGGCCTCGGCGAGGTTCGGGTCGGTGTGGTCGGTGAAGTACTGCCAGGGGGTGGCGGCGCCCCACTCCTCGCCCATGAACAGCATCGGGGTGAACGGCGAGGTGAGCACCAGTGCGGCGCCGCAGGCGAGCCGGCCGGGGGAGAGGGTGGCGGAGATCCGGTCGCCGAGCGCCCGGTTGCCGACCTGGTCGTGGGTCTGGAGGTAGCCGAGCAGCCGGTGCCCGTGGGCGGGCGGGAACGGGCGGCCGTGGTGGCGCCCGCGGAACGAGGACCAGGTGCCGTCGTGGAAGTACCCCCGGGTGAGCGTCCGGGCGACCGCCGCCAGCGGGGTTTCGGCGAAGTCGCCGTAGTAGCCCTGGGATTCGCCGGTCAGGGCGCAGTGCAGGGCGTGGTGGAAGTCGTCGCTCCACTGGGCGGCGAGGCCCTGGCCGCCGGCCTCGCGCGGGGTGGTGGTGCGCGGGTCGTTGAGGTCGGACTCGGCGATCAGGAACAGCGGCCGGTTGGTGGCCGTGGCCAACCGGTCGACCTCGGTGGCGAGTTCCTCCAGGAAGTGGACGGCCCGGTCGTCGGCGAGGGCGTGCACGGCGTCCAGCCGCAGGCCGTCGATCCGGTAGTCGCGCAGCCAGGCGAGCGCGCTGCCGATCAGGTAGGCGCGCACCTCGTCGGAGCCGGGTGCGTCCAGGTTGACCGCCGCGCCCCAGGGGGTGTGGTGCCGGTCGGTGAAGTACGGGCCGTACGCGGGAAGGTAGTTGCCAGACGGGCCGAGGTGGTTGTGCACGACGTCGAGGACGACGCCGAGGCCCTTGCGGTGCGCGGCGTCGACGAACCGCTTCAGGCCCTCCGGTCCGCCGTAGGGCTCGTGCACGGCCCAGAGCGAGACGCCGTCGTACCCCCAGCCGTGCTTGCCGGGGAACGGGCAGACCGGCATCAGTTCGACGAAGTCGACGCCCAGGTCGACGAGGTGGTCGAGGTGGTGGGTCGCCGCCTCGAAGGTGCCGGCGGCGGTGAAGGTGCCGACGTGCAGCTCGTACAGCACCGCGCCGGGCAGCGGCCGGCCGCGCCAGTCGGTCCGTGACCAGCGGAACCCGGTGTGGTCGACGGCCCGGCTGGGGCCGTCCGGGCCGTGCGGCTGCCGGGGGGAGCGCGGGTCGGGCAGCGGGCGGCCGTCGTCGAGCACGAACGCGTAGTCCCCGGCGGGTGCGTCGCCGTGCCACCAGCCGGCGCGGGTGGGGTCGCGGGTCAGCGGGTGGCGGGTGCCGTCGACCGCCACCTCGACCAGCTCGTCCGCCGACGGGGCCCAGACCTCGTAGCGGGCCCCCGCACGCGGGGTCCCGTCACGCGGCGCGCCGGCATGTCCGGTCGCCTCACGGTGGGTCGCGGCGCGGCCGGCCGGGTGGTCGGGCGTCATGCCTCGCTCCTTCTGGTCAGCAGCGCCACCGGGTACGCCGCCAGCAGGTCGGCCACCGGTACCGGGCCGGGCGGGAAGTGGCGCTCGGTGAGCTCGTCCGTCCACCGGCCGCCGGCCGGCAGGTGCAGCTCGGTGGTGCGCCAGCCGCCGGCCCGGTCGAGGCCGTACGGCAGCCGGGTGACCGCGGTGACCACGTCCGCCCCGCGCCCGAAGGCGAGCAGGTGGTCGGCGGCGGGGCCGACCGCGGTCAGCGGCCGGTGGGCGCCGAGGGCCCGGGTCTTCCGCAGGTGCAGCGCGGTCGTGGTGAGGTGCAGCTTCTCCCGGGCCGGGTCACCCGGCCGGGTCGCGGGCGAGTCGGTGAGCCGGACGGCCAGCGCCCCGAGGTCGACGACGCCCCGGTTGTCCGGGTCGACCAGGGTGTGGAGCGGCTCCTCGCTGCCCTGGTAGAGGTCGGGCACGCCGGGCACGGTGAGGTGCAGCAGCGCCGCGGAGAGCGTGTTGGACCGCGCGTACGGGGCGAGGGCGCTCACGTACCCCTCGACCCGGGGCAGCAGCCCGGGGTGGCCGAACACGGCGCGGGCGCGGTCGGCGAGGGCGCGCTCGAAGCGGACGTCGGGGGTGGTCCAGGAGGTGTGGACCTTGGCCTCCCGGGCCGCCTTGAGGACGGCGGTGACCAGCCGTTCCGGGGTGACCGGCCAGGCGGCGACCAGGGTCTGCCAGAGCAGCCAGTCGCTGTCCCGGTCCCCGCCCGGCCCGGCCGCGGTGGACCAGGCGGCGGCCTCCGCGGCCCAGGACCGGGGCTGCTCGGCGAGGACGGCGAGCCGGGCGCGGGCGTCGGCGCTGCGCTTGGTGTCGTGCGTGGAGAGGACGGTCATGGTGTGCGGCCAGTGCCGTTCGACGTAGTGGCACCAGGCGTGGAAGTCCTCCGGCCGCAGGCCCGGCCGGGCGGGCTCGCCGCCGACCTCGTTGAGGCTCAGCAGCGCGTTCCAGCGGTAGAAGGCGGTGTCCTCGACGCCCTTGGCGGCCACCGCGGCGGCGGTCTGGGCGAACCGGGCGGCGAACTCGTCCTGCTCGGGGCCGCGGCCGAGCCGGCCCGCCGCGAGGTCGGCGACCAGCCGGTCGGTGGGGTCGGCCGAGCCGTCGAGCGCCTCGTCCAGCTGCTCCGCGGAGGCGGCGGGCAGCGGCTCGCCGGGCCGGACGTACGGGCGGTAGGCGGGGTAGCCGGTGAGCAGGCGCTGCAGCGCGGCCCGCAGCCGCTGCGGCGGGTGGTCGGCGTACGCGGGCTCGGCGGCGCCGAGCCGGACGGCCAGCCGGACCAGCCGTTCGACCTCGGCGGCGAGCTCCCCCTCGGGGGCGACCATGTCGGCCCGGCCGCGCCGGGCGGCGGCGAGCGCCGGGTGCGGGTCGGCGCACGGTTCCCCGGCCGGGGCCGCGCCGTCGGCGGGCGACGCGCCGGTGACGAACGCCTCGTACGCGCCGGCCAGCCGGCAGGCGCCCGCGTGGTCGGTGAGCACCCCGTCGATCCGGCGCAGCGCGTCGTACCCGGTGGTGCCGGCGCACGGCCAGTCGGCGGGGAGCCGCTCGTCGCCGGTGAGGATCTTCTCCACCACCGTGTACGCCCCGCCGGTGGCCCGGGCCAGCCGCTCCAGGTACCCGCGCGGATCGGCCAGACCGTCCGGGTGGTCGATCCGGAAGCCGTCCAGGACGCCCTCGCGGTGCAGCCGCAGCAGCACGCCGTGCGTCGCCTCGAACACCTCGGGCTCCTCGACCCGGACGGCGATCAGCTCGTTGACGGTGAAGAACCGCCGGTAGTTGAGTTCGGTGCGGGCCAGCCGCCACCAGGCGAGCCGGTACCACTGCCGGGCGAGCAGCTCGGGCAGCGGGAGCCGCTCGGTGCCGGGGCGCAGCGGGAGGGCGTGGTCGTGGTAGCGGAGGGTGTCGCCGTCGACGGCCAGTTCGCCGAGGACGGCGCCGAGCCGGTCGCCGAGCAGCGGCAGCAGGACCCGTCCGCGCCCGGGGGCGTCGGGCGGGCCGGGCTGGGCGCTCCAGTCGATGTCGAACCAGCGCGCGTACGGCGAGTCGGGGCCGTCCCGCAGGACGTGCCAGAGCGGCCGGTTGAGGTGCTCGGGTGCGGGGACGGCCATGTGGTTGGGCACCACGTCGGCGATCAGCCGCAGGCCGTGCCGGTGCGCCTCGGCGGCCAGCGCGCGCAGGGCGTCCTCACCGCCGAGCTGCTCCCCGATCCGGCCGTGGTCGACGGTGTCGTAGCCGTGGGTGGAGCCGGGGACGGCCTCCAGCAGCGGGGAGAGGTGCAGGTGGGAGACGCCGAGGGCGGCCAGGTAGGGGACGGCCGCGGCGGCGTCGTGCAGGGTGAAGCCCGGCTGGAGCTGGAGGCGGTAGCTGGCGGTGGGGACGCCGGCGGGAGGGACGACGGCCGGGCGGGGCTGCGCGGGCTCGGCGGCGTTGGTCATGTGTCCATGCCTACCCGGCCGGGCCGGTACGCAAGACCCGTTGCTGACCCGAACAGGTGAGCGGCGCGGTGGACGGCCGGGCCCGGAGGCTCCCGCCGGGGCCGGCCGCGCCCTCGCGGCCCGGGCCCCCGCCGCCCGGTGC